>USBW01000001.1 GCA_900553045.1 uncultured Mycoplasmatota bacterium
AACTGGTGATACCCGAGTTCAAGCTTTGATTAATGAAATTAAGACTAAAGATAAATTTATTCTTTTTATCGATGAGATCCATACTCTTATCAATACTGATAACAGCTCAGCTTTAGATTTTGCCAATATGTTCAAGACGGGACTTGGTCGTGGTGATATTAAGTTAGTTGGTGCGACAACTACCGAAGAGTATGAAAGATACATTCTAAGAGACAAAGCTTTTGTAAGAAGATTTCAAAAAATTGAGATTGCAGAGCCTACAGAAGAACAGACAGTAGAAATTTTAATGGGGACCTTGCCAAAAATTGAAAAACAGACAGGAGCAAAGCTTGCCTATACTCCTTTTATCCAGGAACAGTTAATGCGTTTTATTGTCAGCTTAACTAGAGAGTACAATCGAGTCTATGAGACGATGTCTAGATATCCTGATGTTGCTCTGACATTTTTGCAACAAGCTTTTTCTGAAGCTTTATTTGATAATAAAAAAATAGTTACCGTAGAACATATCGAAAAAGCCATTCTTAATTCTAAGAGCATTTATCCAGATGTCATCAAAAAAGAAGTCAATAAATTTCGTAGTCAATTTAAAGACTTATTAGATCAAGAACAAGAATTAAAAAAGGATTTTCAGTATGACGAATTTTAAAAGCAAATTAGCTACAGTCCTTTATTACTTTAAAAATTTCTTTTTCATCTTCATGCTAGTGGCGGCAATAATTTTAGTAGTCCCGACAAGACAAGTAGGCATCTTAGGCTTAATTTTTCAAATTACTCTTTTAATCTACTGTGGCCTAGAAATTTACTTTATTATCATTAAAGATGAGGAAATTTTAAAAAATATTACTAGAAATATTCTATCATTATTTCTAGCTTATTACTTTTTATTACTTGGTTATCGCTATTTAACAACTTTAAATAGCGGGATTATTGTTCAAGAAAATTATTATTTAATAAATGTAGCGATAATCGAAGCAAGTTTGATAATAGTTATTTTAGATAGTATCTTCATTAGAAAGTCGACCAAAATAGAAAGCAAAGACTAAAGTTTATCATAGCCTTTGCTTTTATATTCTTCATATAATTCTTTAAAACGGTTAAAGTGAACTATTTCGCGCTGTCTTAAGAATAATAGCGGCCCTAAAATATCTTCATCATCAGTTAGTGCAATTAAGTTTTCATAAACAGCTCGCGCTTTTTGTTCAGCAGCCATATTTTCCGATAAATCAGCGACAGGATCGCCAGTAGTAGCAACGTAAGTTATTGTAAAAGGCACACCGTTAGCATCAGTTGGGAATAAAGCTTTATTATGTTCAGCAAAGTTAGGGTCTAGTCCGGCTGCTTTAATTTCTTCAATTGTTGCATCTTTCATTAACTGGTAGACCATTGTACAGATCATTTCAACGTGGCCTAATTCTTCCGTGCCAATATCTGTAAGCAGAGCTTGTCCTTTGTTGTCAGGCATAGTATAGCGTTGATTTAAATAGCGCAGTGCCGCTGCTAGTTCACCGTTAGAACCACCATATTGTGTTATAAGTAGTTTAGCCATACGCAAATCCTTTTTCTTAATATTAATAGGATACTGTAAAGCTTTTTCGTATTTCCACATTATTTATTTACCTCCCAAGGAAAGTTATTAAAAGTCCAACCCCAAGGGACTGAATTTACGACATCACTATCTAAAGATAAAGCTCCATATTGACTTTCGTATTGTGCTACAGCCTGTTTGTAAAGCTCTAAAAATTCCTCTCTTTTTTTAACAGCCGATCTATCATTTGGATAAATATCTAGATAAAGATTTAATTCATGAGCTGCAAATTGGTAAATCTGCACTAATAAAAGCGCATATTCCTGTTCGCTATTTGGTTTTAAAGGTGCAGGTCTATAATTTTTATACCCATCGTATAACTCCGGAAAAAGATTTCCTTTTACAAAGCCATCATAAGGCTCTTCCGTATCAAAATCTTGGTTGTTGCTACCTTTGGAGAAAAAAGTGTCAGTAAAATAATTATTGAAAGGATCGCTTGACCAATTAGTATTCATACTGAAGTCCATTCTATCCACGTATGGCTCATATTGATAATTATTCATTTTTTACCCCCTGCATTATACTATGTATAATTAAATAGCCTGTCTGGGTATTTATCTTGAATTAGGAAACATTTATTATTAAATGGCTTTTTGCATCTTTAGATCTTTTGCTTGACACTCCTTGCAAAACCTTATAAAAAAAGCAAAAAAAATAATAAAATTTTCTTGCAAATCATACAATATTGTGATATTATTGTGATGTTATGACTGCTGGGATATGCAAGGTTGCTGATACACCAGGCACAGTTGTCGACTGGTTATTGGGTTATTTGCATGGAGCAAGTCTATACTCAGATATAGGCGAAGGGAGGAAACAAGATGTCAACCATAGTACGTGTTAAGTTGAGCTCATATGATCATCGTATCTTGGATGCAGCAGCTACAAGAATCGTTGAAACTGTAAAAAGAGTAGGCGGCGAAGTAAGTGGTCCAGTTCCACTACCAACTGATATTGAAAAAATTACAATTTTACGTTCTGTACATAAAGACAAAGATTCACGCGATCAGTATGAAGTTCGTACACATAAGAGATTGATTGATATTAAAAACCCTAGTAAAGAGACAATGGACGCATTACAACGTCTAGATTTACCAAGTGGTGTTAGTATCCAAATTAAACAAAAATAAAAACAAAAGAGAAGGAGAAAAAAGTTATGAAAGGAATCTTAGGTAAAAAAATAGGAATGACACAAGTTTTCACAACTGATGGAAAACTAGTTCCTGTTACAGTAGTTGAAATTGAACCTAATGTCGTAACTCAAGTTAAGACTTTAGAAAACGATGGTTATGAAGCAATTCAATTAGGTTATGAAACTACTCGTGAAAAAGTAAGCAATAAAGCTAAAATTGGTCATGCCAAAAAAGCTAATACTGCTCCTAAGCGCTTCTTAAAAGAAATAAGAGGAGTAGACATCGCAAGCTACGAATTAGGAAGCGAAGTAAAAGCAGACTTATTTGAAGCTGGTGAGATAGTTGATGTCACTGGAATCAGTAAAGGAAAAGGTTACCAAGGTGTAATCAAGAAAAATAATCAACATCGTGGTCCAATGGGACATGGTTCAAAATATCATCGTGGTGTTGGTTCATTAGGTACAATGTTACCAAAAAGAGTATTAAAGGGAAAAGCATTACCTTCACATATGGGTAGTGATCAAGTTACAATTCAAAATCTAGAAATTATTAAAGTAGATTTAGAAAATAATTGCATTTTAGTAAAGGGAAGTATTCCTGGTGCTAAGAAAACTTTAGTGGTCATCAGATCAGCTGCCAAAAGCGATAAGAAAAATCCGGCATTAGATTTGATTACTTACGAAGTTAAAGAAGAAAACCAAGAAGTCTCTGAAGATAATACTTCAGAAGCAACTTTAGAGTAAGGAGGTCTAGCCGATGAAATTAGAAGTTTTAAACACTAAAGGCGAAAAAGTAGCTGAAGAAACTTTAGAAAAAGAACTTTTCGCTGTCGAACCAAATAATAAAGTTTTAAAAGATGCAATTATTTTAGCTAGATGTTCTTTAAGACAAGGAACACATAAAGCAAAAACTCGCGCTGAAGTACGTGGCGGTGGAAGAAAACCATGGCGTCAAAAAGGAACCGGTAATGCGCGTCAAGGTTCTATCAGAGCTGTTCAATGGGTTGGTGGAGGTATTGCCTTTGGTCCAGTTCCAAGAGACTACAGCAAAAAACAAAATAAGAAAGAAGCTAAGTTGGCTTTAAAATCTGCTCTAGCATATAAGACAAATAATAATGATTTAGTTCTAGTTGATGAAATTTCTTTAACTACTCCAAAGACTAAAGAAATGATAGAACTTTTAAACACTTTAAAATTACAGGATAAAAAAGTGATCATTGTTGTTAATGAATATACTGAAAACTTGATTTTAGCATCAAGAAATATTCGTAATATCGCAGTTGTTTTACCAACTGAACTTGGAGTATTAGATATTGTCAGTGCAGATAAATTATTGATTGAAAAAGAAGCACTAAATAAAATGAAGGAGGTGCTAAAGTAATATGAATACTAAATATTTAGAAATTATTAAAGCACCAGTAGTAACAGAAAAGTCAGCTAAAGATAGCAGTGAGAAAAATGTTTACAGTTTCTATGTGGACTCTAAAGCTAACAAAACTGAAATCAAGTTGGCTATTGAGAAAATTTTCAATGTAAAAGTAACAGAGATAAGAACTGTTAATGTTCATCCAAAGAAAAGAAGAGTTGGACGTTATACAGGACTTACTAATCGTAAGAAAAAGGCAATTGTTAGACTAGCTGAAGGTCAGACAATTGAATTAAATTAGGGTAAGGAGGAAAAAGTATGGCTATAAGAAATTACAAACCTACCACTAATGCAAGACGTGGAATGAGCACACTAGTCAACGAAGAGATAACTGCTAAAAAGCCAGAGAAAAGTTTGCTTGCTAAATTAACTAATAAAGCAGGCCGTAACAATCAAGGTAAGATAACAGTTAGACACCAAGGTGGTGGCGAAAAAAGAAAATACCGTATCATTGATTTCAAACGTAATAAGTTCGATATCAAAGGTAAAGTAGCTACAATCGAATATGACCCAAACAGAAGTGCAAATATTGCTCTAATAAATTATGTCGATGGTGAAAAAAGATATATTATTGCTCCAAAAGGATTAAAAGTTGGAATGGAAATTATCTCTTCTAGTAATGCCGATGTCAAAGTCGGAAATACTCTTCCAATTGCCAATATTCCTGTCGGAACAATAATTCATAATATTGAGTTAAAACCTGGTAAAGGTGGAGAACTTGCAAGATCTGCTGGTGCTTCAGTTCAAATACTAGGTCGAGAAGATAATTATGTTTTAGTAAGATTATCATCAGGAGAAGTAAGAAAAGTTCTTGGAATTTGCCTTGCTACTATTGGTGAAGTTGGTAATGAAGACTATGGATTAGTAAAATTAGGAAAAGCTGGTCGTAAAAGACACATGGGCGTAAGACCTACTGTTCGCGGTTCTGTAATGAACCCTAACGATCACCCACATGGTGGTGGTGAAGGTAAGGCACCAGTTGGACGTAGCGCTCCAATGACTCCTTGGGGTAAACCTGCCCTTGGTTATAAAACAAGAAAGAAAAAAGCGTCAGATAAGCTTATCGTACGCCGCAGAAATAGTAAATAGGAAAGGATTGATAATATGGCTAGAAGTATTAAAAAAGGACCTTATGTCTTTGAAAGACTATTAACTAAGGTACAAAAATTAAATGAGACTGGAAAAAAAGAAGTTATAAAAACTTGGTCACGCCGTTCAACAATTTTTCCTGAATTTATTGGCCATACCTTTGCAGTTCACAACGGAAAAGAATTTATTCCAGTATATGTAACTGAAGATATGGTAGGACATAAACTTGGTGAGTTTTCATTGACTCGCAAGTGCGGTGGTCACGGCGAAAATAAGACCAAATAGGTAACAAGAGGAGGAATTTGAAATGGATGTAAAAGCTATTGCAAAAGGAGTAAGAATTAGTCCAATTAAAGCGCGACTTGTAGTTAATCTAATCCGTGGTAAAAACGTTGATGAAGCTCTTGCAATGTTAGAAAACTATAACAGCAAAGCTTCAAGAATCGTTAAAAAAGTCTTAATATCTGCTATTAGTAACGCAACTAATAACAACAGTTTAGATAGATCAAAACTTTATGTGAAAGATGCAAGAGCAGATCAAGGACAGACATTAAAAAGAAGAGTACCAGGTTCACGTGGATCTATTGATAAATTTTATCATAGATGTACACATGTAACTGTTGTGGTAGCAGAAAGGTAATTTAGGAGGTTAATTTATGGGACAAAAAGTTAGTCCAACAGGACTTAGAATCGGAATCAATAAAGATTGGGAATCAAAATGGATCGCTCCTAAAAAAGATTTTGCTAAATATTTAAACAACGATATTAAAATTAGAGAATATTTAGAAAAGAAACTAAAAGATGCTGGTATTTCAAAAATTGAAATTGAAAGAACTGCCAAAAGAACAGAAGTTATTATCTCAACTGCTAAACCAGGTGTTATTATTGGCCGTGGTGGTGAAGGTATCAAAGAGTTAAAACAAGCTCTTTCAAAATTAGTTGATGAAGATATTCAAGTATCAATAGTTGATGTTAAAAGTATTGATCTAAATGCGACTTTAGTTGCAAAATCTATCGCAAGACAAATTGAAGCAAGAGCACCATTTAGACAAGCAGAGAAAAAAGCCATTCGTGCTGCCATGAAAGCTGGAGCTAAGGGTATTAAAACTCTTGTTTCAGGAAGATTAAATGGCGTAGAAATGGCAAGAAGTGAAGGATATCAAGAAGGTATTATTCCATTACATACTATCCGTGCTGATATTGATTATGGTTTTGCTGAAGCTCACACTACTTATGGTAAGCTAGGTGTTAAAGTATGGATTTGTAAAGGAGAAATCTTACCTTCTAAAAAAAGACAAGAGGGAGGTAATTAATTATGTTAATACCATCTAGAACAAAGTATAGAAGAGTTCATAGATTGAAATACGAAGGTAAAGCTAAAGGTAACGTCGTGCTTACTAATGGCGACTATGGACTTAAAGCAATGGAAGGTGCTTGGATCACTAATAACCAGATCGAAGCTGCTCGTATTGCGATGACACGTTATATGAAACGTGGAGGTAAAGTATGGATTAATATTTTCCCTCATATGCCAAAGACAGCTAAACCACTAGAAGTTCGTATGGGTTCTGGTAAGGGTGCTGTCGATAAATGGGTAGCAGTAGTAAAAGAAGGAAAGATCCTTTTTGAAATTGCTGGCGTAAGCGAAGAAATTGCTCGTGAAGCTCTAAGACTTGCTGCTCACAAATTACCAATAAAGACCAAATTTGTAAAAAAAGAAGATATAGGTGGTGAAGACGCATGAAATTAGAAGAATTAAGAAAATTATCCACTGAAGAATTACAAAAGAAAATTAAAGAAAATAAAGAAGAATTATTTAACTTGCGTTTCCAACAGGCAACAGGAAATCTTGAGAAGCCTTCTCGTTTGAGAGATTTAAGAAAACAAGTTGCGAAGATGAAAACGATCATTCGCGAACGTGAATTAGAAAAATAGGGAGGTATATGATGAGAGAAACAGTAAAAAAAGAATTTGTTGGAAAAGTAATTAGTGATAAGAATGATAAGACTATTACTGTATTAGTAGAGACTTATAAAAAACATCCTAAATACGGAAAAAGAGTTAAATATAGTAAAAAATATAGCGCTCATGATGAAACTAATAAAGCTAAAGTTGGAGACACAGTAAGAATCGTTGAAACAAGACCACTTTCTAAAACAAAGAGATTCTATTTAGCTGAAGTTTTAGAACAGAGAGTTATACTTTAGTTTTAAGGAGGAATTAACATGGTTCAACAAGAAACGAGATTAAAAGTTGCTGACAATTCAGGAGCTCGTGAATTATTAGTTATTAGAGTGCTTGGCGGAAGTAAAAGAAAATTTGGTAATATTGGCGACGTTGTAGTTGGAACAGTAAAAAAAGCTATTCCAAATGGAACTGTTAAAAAAGGTAAAGTTGTTAAAGCTGTTATCGTAAGAACAGTTGAAGGTGTAAGAAGAAATGATGGTTCATACATTAAATTTGATGATAATGCGTGTGTAATTATTAAAGATGATAAATCTCCAGTAGGTACACGTGTGTTTGGACCAGTAGCGAGAGAACTTCGTGATAAAGATTATATGAAAATTATATCTTTAGCTAAAGAAGTAATATAGTAGGAGGTTAAATAATGAGACTAAAAGTAGGAGACAAAGTAAGAGTAATGGTTGGCAAAGATAAGGGTAAAGAAGGCAAGATTACTCATACATTTAAAGACGAGAATAAAGTTATCGTAGAAGGTATCAACATGGTAAAAAAACATGTTAAGCCAAATAACGCTAACGAAACTGGTGGCATTATCGAGACCGAAGCAAAAATCGACGCATCAAATGTAATGATATTAGATAAAAAGAACAAACCAACAAGAATTTACACTGAATTAGATAAGAATAATAAAAAAGTTAGAGTGAGTAAAGCTCACGAGAAACTTGATTAGTTGGAAGGAGGGTAATTATGAACCGCCTAAAAGAAAAATATACAAAGGAAATTGTACCTAGCTTAAAGAAAAAGTTTGAATACAAATCAGTAATGCAAGTTCCAAAGTTAGAAAAGATCGTAATTAATATTGGAGCTGGGGACGCTTCACACAACTCTAAATTACTTGAAGCTGCTGTTAATGACTTAGCTGCTATCTCAGGACAAAAGCCAGTTGTTACTAAAGCAAGAAAGTCAATTGCTGGTTTTAAGATTCGTGAAGGTCAGAGCATTGGTTGTAAAGTTACTTTAAGAGGAGAGAATATGTATAACTTCTTAGATAAGTTAATTACTGTTTCTCTACCACGTGTTAGAGATTTTAGAGGTCTTTCTAGAAAAGCTTTCGATGGTCGTGGAAACTATACAATTGGAATTAAAGAACAATTAGTGTTCCCAGAAATTGAGTTTGACGATATTGTAAAAGTAAGAGGAATGGATATTGTCATAGTTACAACTGCAAGAACAAATGAAGAAGCTCTTGCTTTATTAGAAGAGCTAGGCATTCCTTTTAAGAAATAATTGGAGGTTATTATGGCAAAGAAAAGTATGATCGCTAAAGCGAACAGACCACAAAAATTTAAAGTACGTGAATATACTCGTTGTAATAGATGCGGTAGACCACACAGTGTACTAAAAAAATATGGTATTTGTCGTATTTGTTTTAGAGAACTTGCAAACAAGGGACAAATTCCTGGAGTTAAAAAATCAAGTTGGTAGGCAAAGAAGGAGGAATTTATTATGGTAGTAACAGACCCAATTGCAGATATGCTTACGAGAATTCGTAATGCTAATGCAATGAAATATAAAGAAGTGTCAATGCCTGTATCAAAAGTAAAAGTGGAAATTGCTAAGATTTTAAAAGAAGAAGGATTCATTGAAGATTTCAAAGAAGAAGACAAAAACTTAATTCTAACTTTGAAATATACAGCTAAAAAAGAAAGAGTCATTACTGGATTAAAACGTATTTCTAAACCAGGTTTAAGAGTATATGCTAAGAATGATGAATTACCAAAAGTTTTAAATGGTTTTGGTATTGCCATCATCTCAACTTCAAAAGGCATTATGTCTGATAAAGAAGCTCGTAAACAAAATCTTGGTGGCGAAGTAATGGCTTATATTTGGTAGGTGAGACAATGAGTAGAATCGGAAATAGAAAATTAGCAATTCCAGCTGGAGTTACAGTTGAGATAAATGACAGTCTTGTTACTGTAAAAGGTCAAAAAGGCGAACTTAAGTTAAATCTTGCAAAGAACGTTAATGTTGCTGTTGTTGATAACGAGATTGTAGTAACAAGAGAAAATGACTTAATTCCTACAAAGAAAATTCATGGTACAACTAATGCTAATATTAAAAACATGTTAGAGGGCGTATCAAAAGGATTTGAAAAAGGACTTGAAATCATTGGTGTTGGTTATCGCTTTACTTTAAAAGGTAATCAGTTAGTAATAAATGCAGGTTATTCACATCCAGTAGAGCTTACAATTCCAGAAGGTATTAAAGTTGAAGCTAAGAACAATACTGAAATTACTGTTTCTGGTATTGATAAGGAAAAAGTTGGCGAATTTGCTGCTCAAATTCGTAAAGTTAGAAAACCTGAACCATATAAAGGTAAAGGAATCCGTTACGTTGGTGAATATGTAAGACGTAAGGAAGGTAAAAAAGCTAAATAGGTAGGAGGGTAAATATGATAAAAAAAGAATCACGTAATGAAATGCGTAAAGTAAGACATGAACGTTTAAGAAAAAGTTTAGCTGGGACTAAAGATGTTCCAAGATTATCTGTCTATCGTTCAAATAAGAACATTTTCGCTCAATTAATTGATGATGAAAATAATGTTACATTAGCTTCTGCCTCTTCATTAAAAATGGATGGAAACAATAAAGATACTGCTCGTCAAGTAGGAGTAGAAATTGCTAAAAAAGCGAAAGAATTAAAGATAACTAAAGTTGTTTTTGACCGTGGTGGTTATCTTTACCATGGACGTGTAGCCTCACTTGCGGATGCTGCTCGTGAAAATGGCTTAGATTTCTAGGGAGGTAAGTATGCAAAAGAAAAATTTTAAACAGCCTGCTAACACACTAGATGAAATCATTCTTGATACTAAAGCAGTTACTAAGGTAACTAAGGGTGGTCGTCAAAGAAGATTTCAAGCTGTAGTTATTGTAGGAGACAGAAAAGGGCTTGTAGGTCTTGGTATTGGTAAGGCCAATGAAGTATCTGAAGCAGTAAAAAAAGCAAGACAAGAAGCCAATAAGAATGTTGTTAGAATCCCAATTGTAGATAATAGAACAATTCCACATCAAGTAATTGGAGAAAAAGGTGCTACTAAAGTAATTATTAAACCAGCTCCAAAAGGTTCTGGAGTAATTGCTGGTGGTGCTGTAAGATCAGTTCTTGAAATAGCTGGATACCGCGATATAATTGCTAAATCACTTGGTGCTAGAACTAAGATTAATATGGCAAGAGCAACTTTAAATGCTTTGGCTGGATTAAGGACACTTGATGAAATTGCTGCTTTACGTGGCAAAACTAAAGAGGAGATTTTAGGATAATGAAATTACATGAATTAGAAACCTATGAAGGTGCAACTAAAAGAAGAAAAAGAGTTGGACATGGACCAGGTAGTGGTTTAGGTAAGACAAGTGGTCGCGGCCAAAAAGGTCAAAAATCAAGAAGCGGTGCAAAAATTAATCCAGTATTTGAAGGTGGACAAAGTCCATTGTTCAGAAGACTACATAAAAGAGGATTCACAAATGGAACTTTCAAAGTTCGTTACGCTACTATCAATGTTAGCGATTTAAACAGATTTAATGATGGAGATGTCATAACTCCAGAATTATTAAAAGAAGTTGGTTTACTTAAAAATCAACTAGATGGTGTAAAAATTTTAGGAAATGGAAATTTAGAAAAGAAATTAACAATTAGAGCACATCGTTTCACACAGAGTGCTTTAACAAAGATAGAAGAATCGGGAAGCACAGCCGAGGTGATCTAGTATGTTTAAAAATCTTAGACAACTCTTTACAAAAAAGAATAAAGATTTAAGGCATAGGATATATTTTACATTAGCTGTTTTAACAATTTTCGTAATTGGTACGACAATTATTGTACCAGTAGATGGCATAAGGCAGATTGAACATAGCCTAGGATTCTTAGATTTCTTAGATATTATGGGTGGTGGAGCTTTAAAGAACTTTTCGATTTTTGCTCTAGGAGTTTCACCATATATCACAGCTTCAATTATCGTTCAATTGTTGCAGATGGATATTATTCCTTATTTCTCAGAATTATCTAAGCAAGGTTATACTGGACAACAAAAGCTTAACCAGATTACTAGATACTTAGGAATCTTATTTGCCTTTATTCAAGGCTTCGCTATGAGTTTTGCTTTTGGTGGTGGTTTAAGTGTCTTAGCCAATCTTGAAGTTGCGCTAATTTTAACAGCAGGTACAGCTTTCTTATTATGGTTAGGTGATCAAGTAACTCAAAAAGGTATTGGTAATGGTATTTCATTAATTATCATGGCCGGTATTATTACATCCCTACCAACAATGATGCAAACAGCTTTCACGACTCTTATGGCCGATGGCGTAAGTTTCACATCTGTTGCAAGCTTTATCCTATTTATCCTAGTTTATATTCTTGTCATTGTAGGAGTTATCTATATCGAAGGTGCAGAACGAAAAATCCCTATTCAGTATGCTAATAAGTCAACAGCAAGCCTAGGTAAACAAACATTTTTACCAATTAAGATCAATTCAGCTGGTGTAATTCCAGTTATCTTTGCATCAAGCTTGTTGGCTATACCAGCTACGATAGCTCTATTCATTAAAAATGATGGATTTCAAAGTTTTGTTGACAACTATCTAGATTATACAAAGCCTGTAGGCTTTATCATATTTATCGTTTTAATTTTCTTCTTCGCTTATTTTTACACTTTTGTTCAAATGAAACCAGACAATATGGCTAAGAACTTACAAAATAATGGTGGTTTCATTCCAGGAGTAAGACCTGGTGAGGAGACAAGTAAATATATTAGCAAAGTATTGTCAAGACTTACTATAGTCGGTGCTACTTTTCTAGTAGTAATTTCAGCTTTACCAATTTTAATTAATACTTTTACTTCTTTGCCATCAACTGTAACCGTTGGTGGAACAAGTTTACTAATTGTTGTTGGTGTTTCAATTGAAACATATAAACAACTTGAAAGTAGCTTATTAAGTAGAACTTATGGTTCGATTAAAACTACTAGCAGAAGGAGGGCAAGAAGATAATGAAAAATATTATCTTAATTGCCCCACCAGCCGCTGGGAAAGGAACATTAGCTGACCGATTAAAAAAAGAGTTTGACTATGATTACATTTCAATGGGCGATATTTTGCGAGAAGAAGCAAAAACTAACGAAGTTATTAAAGAAAAGATGGAAAGAGGAATTTTAATTGATGATTCCGAGGTCCTACTTTCGATCAAAAACAAACTAGCAAAAGTTGAAAAATCCTATATTTTGGACGGATTTCCAAGGACGATCAACCAAGCGAAAGCTTATGATGAGTATCTTTTAAAAAACAATAAATCTTTAGGAGTAGTAATTTATTTAGATGTTCCTAAAGAAGAGTTAGTTAAAAGAATTACTAGTAGGCTTATCTGTCCAAATTGTAAAAAGACATACTCTTCTATCAAGAAGGAACTTCTTCCCAAAAAAGAGGGAGTTTGTGATGTTTGTGGCAGTAAGTTAATTACAAGAAAAGATGATACTGTAGAAGTCTTTGACCAAAGATATGAAGAGTATCAAGACAAAACTAAGCCTTTAATTGATTACTATCAAGAAAAGGACAAATTAGTAACAATTAAGACATTAACACCAGAGGAAACTTATCTAGAAGCAATAAAGGTCATAAAATGAAGGTGAAAAAATGATTAGTATTAAAAGTAAAGAAGAAATTGAGCTGTTGAGAATTGCTGGTAATGTTGTCTATCAGACTCATCAGTATCTAAAACCATTCATTAAGCCGGGAATAACAACTAGAAAGTTGGATAAGTTAGCTGAAGATTTTATAAGAAGCAAGGGTTGTACCCCATCATTTAAAGGTTATGAAGGTTTTCCTAATGCTACTTGTATCAGTATTAATGAAGAAGTAGTTCATGGTATTCCATCAGATCGTAAATTAAAAAATGGTGATATTGTTTCTATAGACATCGGCGCGTGTTATAAAGGTTACCATGGAGATTCTGCTTGGAGTTACAAAGTAGGTAATGTATCTTTACAAATAGAAAATCTTCTTAAAGATACTGAACAATCATTATACGAAGGTTTAAAACAGATAAAGCCTGGTAATCGTATTGGTGATATTTCAGCAAGTATTGAGAAGTATGCTCATGAACACCAATTAGGAGTAGTAAAAGAATTAGTGGGACACGGGGTAGGTACCAGTGTTCACGAAGATCCTGATGTTCCTAATTTTGGAATAGCAGGGACAGGGCCAGCCTTAAAAGAGGGCATGGTTTTAGCAGTAGAACCAATGTTAACTTTAGGTAGTCCTGATATTGTTCAATTAGAAGATGGCTGGACAATAGAAACTTTAGATTATAGTCCATCAGCACATTTTGAACATACCGTAGTTGTTACAAAAGATGGATATGAGATATTAACAGGAGTGTGTACAAATGGCAAAGAATGATGTTATCCAAGTAGAAGGAAAAGTTATTGAAGTAATACCTGGAGGTAAATTCAAGGTAGAACTAGTTAACGGTCATATCATAGAAGAAGCTCATGTTTCTGGTAAAATGCGACTAAATAATATTCGTATTTCACTGGGCGATAAAGTTATGATCGAACTTTCTCCATATGATTTAATACATGGGCGTATAATTTATAGGATGTAGGAGGGAATAGTATGAAAGTAAAACCATCAGTAAAAAAGATTTGTCCAAAATGTAAAATAATAAGACGTAAAGGAAAAGTTATGGTGATCTGTGAAAATCCAAAACATAAGCAGACACAAGGTTAATAGGAGGTAAGAAAATGGCACGTATTAAAGGTATTGAAGTACCAAATGATAAAAGAATAGTAGTTGCTTTAACTTATATTTATGGAATTGGTCCTACAAGAGCAGCAAAGATTATTGAAGCAACAAAAATTAGTCCTGATAAGAGAACTAAAGATTTAACTAATGAAGAATTAGGTTTAATTCGTGAAGAAGTTAATAAGTATGTTACTGAAGGTGATTTGCGCCGTGAAGTAGCAATGAATATTAAAAACAAGATGGAAATTGGTTCATACCAAGGTATTCGTCATCGTAAAGGATTACCTGTAAGAGGTCAAAGAACAAATCGTAATGCTAGAACTCGTAAAGGAAAAGGTAAGACTGTAGCTAATAAAAAGAAATAATAATTAGTGTTTAAGGAGGTTAAACTATGGCTTATAAGCAAAGAAAAAGAAAAATTAAGAAGAATATTCCTGAAGGTGTAGCACATATTCATGCCACTTTTAATAATACAATTACTACTATTACTGATAAAGATGGTAATGTAGTAGCTTGGGCTTCAAGTGGAGCAATCGGTTTTAAAGGAAGTAAAAAATCTACTCCATTCGCTGCTGGATTAGCAGCAGAAAAAGCTGGCAAGATGGCATTTGACTCAGGAATGAGAAAAGTTGAAGTAGTCGTAAAAGGTGTCGGACCAGGTAGAGAAACAGCTATTCGTTCATTACAGACAGCAGGTCTTGAAGTAACAACTATCACTGATGTTACTCCAATTCCACACAATGGTTGTCGTCCACCAAAAAGACCACGTAATTAAGGAGGGGAATGTTGATGATTCAATTTGAAAAGCCAAATTATAAAATAACAGAATATGTAGAAAAAAATAATTATGGTAAGTTTGAACTAGAACCACTTGAAAGAGGTTTTGGTTATACAATTGGTAATGCTCTTAGAAGAGTTATGTTATCATCTCTTCCAGGTAGTGCAATTACTAGTGTTAAAATTGATGGTGTTTTGCATGAGTTCCAGACTATGGAAGGCGTAATTGAGGATGTAGCAGCAATCGTTCTTAACCTAAAAGATATTGTTGTAAAAAAATATTGTAAAGAGGATAAGACAATTCGCTTACACAAAGAAGGCGAAGGTGTTGTCACTGCTGCTGACATAGAGACTGATGCAGATGTTGAAATAATTAATAAAGATAAAGTTATTGCTAACTTAGCTAAAGGTGGCAAACTTGACATGGAAATGACTGTTTCATCAGGAAGAGGCTATATGAGAGCCGAAGAAAATAAAAAATTGCTAGGTGATAAAAAAGTTGGCGTAATTGCTATCGACTCTTTATATTCACCAATTGAAAGAGTAGCATACGAAGTAGAAAGTGCCCGTGTTGGCCAAGATGAAAACTACGATAAATTAATAATTGAAGTTACCACTGATAGTTCAATGAAACCACAGGAAGCTATCGCTTTAGCTAGCCGTATTTTGATTGAGCATCTAGAAATAGTAGCAAATCTAAATAATATTGCTGATGTGACAGGTCTTATGATCGAAAGAAAAGAAGATCCAAAACAAAAAGCTTTAGAGACTGCTATTGAGGACTTAGATTTTTCAGTAAGAGCATATAACTGTTTAAAAAGAGCAGGTATTCATACCCTACAAGATTTAGTTAGCAAATCTGATTCTGATATTATGAAAATACGTAATTTAGGTAAAAAATCTTTAAAAGAAGTATTAGATAAAGTAAAAGAGTTAGATTTAACTTTGAAAGACGAAGATTAAAGATAAGGAGTGAGAAATATGGCATATAAGAAATTAGGTGTCGATAGCAAGCATCGTAGAAGTATGCGCGCTAATTTGGCAAGCAGTTTGATTATGAATGAACGAATCACAACAACCCAAGCAAGAGCTGTTACAGCAAGACGTGATGTTGAAAAGTTAATTACGTTAGCAAAAAGAGGTAGCTTAGTTTCTCGAAGAAATGTATTAGCTTTCTTGATGAATGATACAGTAGCTACTAAAAAATTATTTGATGAATTAGCACCTTTATATCAAGATCGTAATGGTGGTTATACAAGAGTTTTAAAACTTGATGAAAGACGTGGCGACGATGCTCATATGGCAATCGTTGAACTTGTTAAATAATTAAGGCTAAAAAGAGTCTGTTAAAATTGTTTTACAGACTCTTCTTTTAATATAAAAGTAAATATCAAGAAAAATTTAAAGAGGTGAGAGAATGGAATACGAGATTAGATTTTATTATCCTAGCGAATCTTACGAAGAAAAACTAGCTTTATTAAATGCCATCAAAGAGTTAAACTATGAAGGAAAAAGTCATGAAATAACTTCGCAGTTTGATCATCCCTGTAAGGAGTTTAGTTTTTATTCTCAAGCAGTTGATGGTCGCTTTCGAGTAAGAAAAACTGAGAATGAAAATAGTAGTAAATGTTTAGTGAGTTTTAAACGCCGCTTAAAAGATACTACCGCATCTAAAGTAAATAAAGAAGAAGAGATCGAACTTAATATAGATCCTAAAGAGTATGATAATCTTTTACTTTTAATTAAAAATGTACTACACATGAAAGAAATTGAAACTTATGAAAGATATCGAACCAAGTTTTCTAATGAAGAAGTTGAAATTGTTCTTGACGAGTATCCTTTTGGCCTAGCTTTAGAAATTGAAGCTGCCAAGACTTTAACAAATCAAGAAGAAGTTATAGATAAATATATAAAACTTTTAGGGTTGGACTACCAAGATGCTTATCGCCTATCTTGGGATGATAAGTATGAGGGGTTATGTAAAAGTCAGGGTAAAAAAATATACACTGAAGTCTTATTTGGAAAAGATATGCCTAAAATAGACAAATAGATGAATAAGTGTAAATATTTCCATCTTTCCTTATACTTCTTCTATTGTTCTATGTTATAATTAGGTTAGAATTGGAGTGATATGATGAAAGTACTAATAACGGGAGCCTCAAGTGGCATTGGTAAAGAGATGGCGATTTATTTAAGTGAATTAGGTCATGAGTTAATTTTAGTTGCTAATGATAAGGAAGCTTTAGAAGAGATGCGTTATAATTTAAAGACTAAATCAAAACTGATCGTTATAGACTTAGCTAGTGAAAGTAAAATTAAAGATCTATATATGCTAGCTAAGAATGAAAATATTGATATGCTTATTAATAACGCTGGTTTTGGTGCTTGTGGTGACTATGACGAAGTTGACTTACAAAAAGAACTTGATATGATCGATGTTAATTTAAAAGCAGTCCATATTTTAACTAAAATGTTTTTAAAAGATATGGAAAAAAGAGGAAATGGCTATATTTTAAATGTTTCTTCCTTAGCAGGTCTTTTAAAAGGTGGGCCAAAAATGAGTTGTTATTATGCTACTAAAAGTTATGTTACAAGCTATACCTTAGGAATTTATCAAGAACTAAAAAGAAGAGGTTCTAATATTCAAATATCCTTATTGTGTCCAGGACCTATTAAAACTAATTTTCTTTCTTTAGCAAAAGTAAAGTTTAAACAAAAAGGATTGTCTCCTCGTTATGTAGCAATTTATGCAATTGATAATCTTTTGAAAGGAAAAACAATTATTATTCCAGGTTTTAAAAATAAAATGATGGCCTTCTTTCAAAGATTTTTTCCTACTAAATTTGTTTTAAAAGTAACTGATAATTTTCAGGATAAGGATAAGTAAAATGCGTTATTTAATGAGTTTTGCTTATGATGGCAGCTGTTTTTATGGCTATCAGAGGCAACCTAATAAAAAAACAGTAGAAGGAGAAATTGAAAAAGTTCTTAAAGAGGTAAATAATGGTAAACATGTAGATATAGTAAGTTCCGGTAGAACTGATAAAGGTGTTCATGCTTATAAGCAAATGGCGCATTTTGACCTTGATGTTAAGATTAAAGAGTATAGTCTTAAGAAACTTCTTAATAAAAGATTACAGCAAGAAGTTTACGTTAATTTTATAATGCCAATTAATGACAATTTTCATGCTAGATATGATTGCCTTGACAAAACTTATAAATATCTTATAAACACTCAAGATTTTGACCTTTTCAAAAGAAATTACTGCTGGCAGTATTGTCAAGAATTAGATCTTGAGAAAATGCAGAAAGCAAGTCAAGTTTTAATTGGTACTCATGATTTTACACTTTTATGTAAAAATGATCCTTTAAAAGAAAATACTATTAGAACAATTAAAGAACTTACTATCACTAATAATTCAGGTCTTATTGAAATCACTATCAAAGCTGACGGTTTTTTAAGAAAGATGGTCAGAAATATTGTTGGTCTACTAGTGGAAGTGGGAAGTGGAAGGATGGACGCTTCCTTTGTAGCTAATTACTTAGATAAGAGTTTTAATAAACATAATCGAAAGGTTGCTCCATCCTGTGGCCTATATCTTGCAAGTGTCAATTATAAAATGCCTTTAATAACTAAAAAAGTATAATTATTTATTGACTTTAGCATAGTATTTTAGTATAATTTTAATCGGTACATTTTCTAGTGTTCTTTCGGTATAAGTCCTGGGAAAACTTATATTAGGAAGACTAATTGAAAGGAAGAAAAAATATGAAGAGTTATATGCAAAAAAAAGAAACAGTTGAACGTAATTGGTATGTTATTGATGCAACTGATATGCCACTTGGTCGTTTAGCTACTAAAGTTGCTCATATTCTAAGAGGAAAACATAAAGCAACTTATACTCCACATATTGACTGTGGAGACTATGTTATCGTTGTTAATGCTGGTAAAGTAGCTTTAACAGGCAACAAAATGGATAAAAAATTATATTATAATCATTCAGGATATCAAGGTGGCTTAAGAGTTCGTAAAGCTAGCGAAATGGTCGAAAAATATCCAGTTGAGATGATTGAACGAGCAGTTAAAGGAATGCTACCACATGGACGTTTAGGAAGAGCTATGGCAAAGAAATTATTTGTTTATGCTGATGAAAAGCATCCACATATGGCTCAAAAGCCAGTAGCATTAGAGATTAAGTAGGGAGGTTAAACAATGGCAAAGAATGAAATGTATTATGGAACTGGTAAGAGAAAGACAAGTGTCGCAAAAGTAAAATTAACTTTCGGTTCTGGAAAAATAACTGTTAATGGAAAAGATGTTTATGAATATTTTCCATTTGAAACATTAGTAATGGATTTAACTCAACCACTTGATTATACTGGCACAAGAGAAAAATTTGATGTTAATGTATCTGTTTATGGTGGTGGATTCTCAGGTCAAGCTGGAGCAATTCGTCTAGGAATTGTAAAAGCATTACTTGATTATGATAAAGCCTCAGATCCTACAAGTGATGAAAGCTTTAGAAAAATCTTAAAAAGCAACGACTTAGTTACAAGAGACTCTAGAAAGAAAGAACGTAAAAAACCAGGTCTTAAAAAAGCTCGTCGTGCGCCACAGTTCTCAAAGAGATAGAACTATTTATTGCCTTGGAAGCATTTGCTTCCGAGGTTTTTTTATTTTTTATAAAAAAAATTCATTTATTAAATGATTTCATTATCTGTAAAATTAAAACTTCAATATCATATATTGTATGCAAAATTAGGAAAATAGTTCCATTAATTAGGAACAGATTCCTTAAAATTAGCGTACAAAACTGGTTTTTATTTAAAGGCGCCAGGTATTCTTTTCGTGATAGAAAGGAAGAAAAAACAATGAATTTTACAGATATGAAAGTAGAAGGCACTAATGTTATTAATATAAATGATGCCTTTAATTCTTTAGTATTACAATTAAAAATTAAACCAAATGAAAATACAACTATACCAACAAATAATGAATTAATTATTTACGTAGATAAAAGTGAGGTGACTAGCCAAGATCGTAAGCAGATCGTTTTTGAATTGTCAGATAGTTTAAAATACCTTAATAATTCAGATCTTTCTTCTACCGATAATGAGCCTCAAGCTGATGAGTTTATAATTGAGCCTAAAATGGTAGGAAATACTGTTAAGATGATTGCCTATGTAAAAAGAGTAGTTAATGGTGATGAAATACTAACACCTGCTTCAACAGAAGAATTAGATTACCAAGAAATTACTCTATTTGAAGGTGTTAATTATATCTATACTAACTATAATAATGCGACTATTGAAATGTTATATCCAAAAAATAGTGATGCAGTTAAATACTTTTTAAATACTGCTGTGTTTGATTATTATGCTAGAAATAGCCAAACTGCTATAGAAGATACCGATTTTAAGGACGCATTTACCGCAACTGATGATGGATTTGATATCGAAGCAAACAATGTCAACATTAATTGTTTAACATCTAGGAATAATAAATTTAGTTTAGATAGTGACGGCAACTTATTTGTTAATAGTCTTACTACAGTAGTCAGCACTCCTACTACAACTAACTTTGACGCTATTTACCCAGTTGGCAGTATTTATCTTAATACTACCAATGTCAACCCAACCACTCTTTTTGGAGGAACTTGGGAGCAGATAAAAGACCGCTTTTTATTAGCCTGTGGTTCTACCTATACTAATGGAGCTACAGGAGGTGAGGCAACTCATAAACTTACAATTAACGAAATGCCTTCCCATAAACATAACACGCAAGGTCAATGGCAAACTGCCGGTAGTGGCAATCGCTGTTTATCCTATAACAAAATTAGTGGGGACCCTGTTAGAACAGACAATCCAATCTTGGCAACAGGAGGCAACCAAGCTCATAATAATATGCCACCATATTTAGCAGTTTATATTTGGAAAAGGACAGCCTAATTAGGGGTGATATAATGATAGAATTAAAAAAATTACGTAAACCCCGTGAGAAACACTTTTTAAAAAGTGATAAGACAATGATTGCTTATGTTTATGATTATGATATCCATTATTTAAAAGATGGAAAATATGAAGAAATAGATAATACTTTGCTAGATCGTAATAATAAATTAATTAATAAAAATAATTTCTTTAAAACCACCTTTTTGAAAGATAAAGAAACCAGAGAATTAGTTGATGTCACCAAAGATGATCATTATTTTAAGATGTTCCTAAACACAGATAAAAATAAAAATGCAGTCAAATATATTGAAGTTTTAAGTGACATTGATATAGAGTACGATGTGATTGGAACAAAACTAAAAGAAGCTATTATTTTAAAAAATAAGGAAACTGTTCCTCAAGAATTAAGTTTTACTATTAAAACAGATTTAGATCTAGATATTTTGCCTACCAAAGAGGTTTTGGTAAAAAAAGGCAATGATATTATTTATACAATCACGCCACCATTTATGACTGATGCTATTGGTAACTATAATTCTAATATTTATTATGAACTA
>USBW01000002.1 GCA_900553045.1 uncultured Mycoplasmatota bacterium
ATTTATTATCGATTTCGCTTCTATTTTTTTCTTGCATTGTCTATTCCTTTCCTAACTACAAATAAATAACTACAAAATAAAGTTTGGAAACCCTATTTTTTAAGGGCTCCCAACTTCTTTATTCTTTATTACTTCTCTTCAAAGTTAGCTTCTTGAACATCATCTTTTTTATCGTCGTTAGTAGTTTCTGTTGGATTATCTTGATTTGCTTCTTTGCTTGTCTGTTCATAGACTTTAGCAGCTAAAGCATAAGCAGTTTCTTGTAAAGCTTCTTTTTTCTTTTTGATATCTTCAATATCATTTTTTTCTAAAGCGTCTTTTAAGTCTTTAACTTTAGTTTCAGCATCTTTCTTTTCTTTATCTGATACTTTATCACCTAAGTCTTTGATAGCTTTTTCAGTTTGGAAGATCATTTGTTCAGCTTCGTTTTTCAAGTCAGCTTCTTCTTTTTTCTTCTTATCTGCCTCACGGTTAGCTTCTGCTTCTTTAACCATTCTATCAATTTCTTCATCAGATAATGAAGTGTTAGATGTAATAGTTATTGATTGTTCTTTATTAGTTCCTAAATCTTTAGCTGTTACATGAACGATACCATTAGCATCGATATCAAACTTAACTTCAATTTGTGGAACTCCTCTTGGAGCAGGTGGAATATTAGTTAATTGGAATCTACCAAGTGTTTTATTATCAGCAGCCATTGAACGTTCACCTTGTAAGACATGGATATCTACAGCAGGTTGATTATCAGCAGCAGTTGAGAATACTTGAGATTTTGAAGTTGGAATTGTCGTATTTCTTGGAATTAAGACAGTCATGACATTACCAAGAGTTTCAATACCTAAAGAAAGTGGTGTAACATCTAGTAAAACAACGTCATTAACATCTCCGGTTAAGACACCACCTTGAATAGCAGCACCCATAGCAACAACTTCATCTGGGTTAACACTCTTGTTAAGTTCTTTACCAAGTTCTTTTTTAACTAATTCTTGAACCATTGGAATACGAGTAGAGCCACCTACTAGAATTACTTGATCAAGATCGCTTGCTTTTAAGGAAGCTTCTTTTAAAGCATCTCTGACTGGTGTTAATGTTGAATCAACTAAATCACGAACTAAATCTTCAAACTTAGCACGAGTAAGCGTCATATCTAAGTGAAGTGGACCATTCTCACCTTGCGTAATGAATGGACAAGAAATTTGAGTTGAAGTAACACCTGATAAGTCTTTTTTAGCTTTTTCTGAAGCTTCTTTAAGACGTTGCATTGCAATCTTATCTTTAGATAAGTCAATACCATTTTCTTTTCTGAAAGTTTCGATAATGTGGTTGATAATACGTTCATCGAAATCGTCGCCACCTAAATGGTTATTACCAGCAGTTGCTTTTACTTCAAAGACACCTTCACCAAGTTCAAGGATTGAAACATCAAATGTTCCACCACCTAAGTCATAAACTAAGATAGTTTGCATTTTATCTTGTTTATCTAAACCATAAGCAAGTGAAGCTGCAGTTGGCTCATTGATAATACGTTCAACTTCTAAACCAGCAATCTTACCAGCATTTTTAGTAGCTTGTCTTTGAGCATCGTTAAAGTATGCTGGAACGGTAATAACAGCTTTAGAAACAGTCTCACCTAAATAAGCTTCCGCACTTTTCTTTAAATCACCTAAGATCATAGCAGAGATCTCTTCTGGCGAATATTCTTTTCCTTCTAGTTTAACCTTCTCTTTAGTACCCATTAAACGTTTGATACTTCTTATAGTATTAGGATTAGTCTCAGCTTGACGCTTAGCGACATCACCTACTAAAATTTCACCATTTTTCATAGCAACAATTGAAGGAGTAGTTCTATTTCCTTCAGGATTTGGGATTACTTTAGCTTCCCCAGCCTCCAATACAGCAACACAAGAGTTTGTTGTACCTAAGTCTATACCAATAATTTTACTCATATATATCATTTCCTTTCATTATTCATCAGTATTTTGACTTGCGTCCTCTTTATTTTCATTTTCATCTTCTGAAACAGTTTCGGTAACTTGCTTATTTACTTTAACAGAAGCACATCTAAGAACTTTGTCATAATATGTATAACCCTTAGTAAATACTTCTAAAACTGTATCATAAGGATAATCTTTATTATCTTCAGTATAAAGACAGTTTGCTAACTTAGAATCAAATTCTTTATGTAAGCAATCAATCTCTTTAACTCCATTAGTATTTAAAGTTTCCACAAATTTGTTATAGATCATTTTAACTCCTAATAGAAAATTTTTAACTTCTGGAGTCATATTTTCTTCTTTAACGGCCAATGCTCGTTCAAAGTCATCAACAATCGGTAAAATGCTAGTTAGAAGATTAGCATTAGCAAACTTAATCATTTGAGCTGTCTCATCATCTTTTCTTTTGCGATAGTTGATAAGATCTGCTTTACTGCGCAAGACCTCTTCTTTTAAAGAAGCATTTTCTTGCTTTAGATTTTCTATTTCTTCTTCTAAAACTTTAACCTTTTTATTCTTATGTTCTTTTTCTTCTTTTAAAGGTTTTTTAGTATTTTTTTCTTCTATATTTTTATTTTCTTCCATCATATATCCTTTCTATTTATCTGAAATATTTTCCTTGATATACTCAAGCATACTAACTATTCTTTCATAATCCATTCTTTTAGGACCAATTATGGCAATGGTACCTTCCTCGTTTCCTGTTTTGTATTTTGTTTTAATAACAGTAACGTCATCATCAACTTTGGATTCTTTACCGATATAGATACTGATGTCGTTGTTCTCCGCATAAATATCGTTTAAGACTTCTTGGTTGTCCAGTTTGTTATATAAACTTTTAATTTTCTCAACATTATTAAACTCTGGTTGATTAAGCATATTATTCTTGCCAACTATTGAAACATTATCCATAGTAAAGTCATTGAAGACTTGATAGAAGGCGCTATAGATAGCTTTATATTGTTTAACATATTGATTGATTATCGGTTTTACTTCAAACTCTAGTTTTTGATTGATCTCGTCAATTGGTGTTCCAATAAGAAGTTTGTTGATCAAAGCAACACTTTTTTCAATTTCTTCTACTGGAATGTTATTGATATTCATGTTACGATGTTCGACATGTCCTTTATCAGTAACGATAATAGCTAGAAGCGAATTTTCAGATAAAGGTAACACTTCTACTTTTTTTAAGCGATTTAAATTAGCTTTGCTGCCAAGGACGATCGATGTACAATCAGTCATCTCGGCAACTATTTCTAGGCTTTTTTTAAGACAGCTATTAATTTCAATTTTATTATTGTTAAAAATTATTTGTAACTTTAATAGGTCTTCACCATTAATAGTATTCAGTTGCATTAAATTATCAACATAGTAACGATAACCTTTCTCACTAGGCACACGTCCTGATGAGACGTGAGTTTTTTCAAGATAATTTAAATCTTCCAAAGTAGCCATTTCATTACGAATTGTAGCACTTGAACATTTTAACTCATGACATAGTAATTTAGAACCAACTGGTCGCGCAGTTTTAATGTATTCACGAACGATTAATTCTAGAATTTTTTCTTGCCTTGTCGTTAACATTTTACACCTCCTAAAGAAGGAATATTGTAATATTAGCACTACCCTTTCTTAAGTGCTAATACTATTATAGCATATGTTTTAGCAATGTCAAGTTAGAACTGCTAATTTTTGCAAGAAAAAAGTAACTTTTGAAAATCTAAAGTTACTTTAATTTTTATTCTAAAACAGCTTTTATTCTTCTTACACCTTGCGAAGACGCTTCTTCTTTCACTATTTTAAAGTGGCCTAGTTCCTTAGTGTTTTTAACATGGGGTCCACCACATATTTCTAAAGAAACATCTCCTATTTTATAGACTGTGACCATATCGCCATACTTTTCAATAAACATAGCTTCTGCCCCACTTTTTACTGCTTCTTCCTTAGGTATCGTCATATAACTTACCTCAAGACCTGCTTGAATGTATTGATTAACTAAATCTTCAGTTTTTTGTAACTCTTCTTTAGTCATTTTACGATCCCAAGAAAAGTCAAAACGCATTCTTTCCTGAGTAATATTACTACCGCGCTGATGAACAGAAGGAGCAAGGACTTTCTTTAAAGCAGCATTAAGTAAATGCGTTGCTGTATGATACTTAATACTCATCTCGCTATGATCTCCAAGTCCCCCTTTAAATTTCTTTTGCGACCCTTGACGAGATTTTTCCTGATGTTCTTTAAACTTTTCTTTAAAGCCTTCTTCATCGACTTTTATATTTTTTTCTTTAGCTAGTTCCACTGTAAGTTCAATTGGGAATCCGTAAGTATCATATAATCTAAAGGCAATATCTTTATCTAACTCTTTTAAATTAGAATCTTTGGTTACTTTTTCAAACTCTCTTAAACCTTTTTCTAAAGTTCTACTGAATTTTTCTTTCTCTTTAGTTAAAACTTCTTTGATCTGACTAGCATTTCTTTTTAATTCCCCATAATAATTTTGATATTTATTGATAACTAAATCTGCTATCTCAACTTCAAAGTTAGAATTTAGATCAATATTTAAAGCCTTAGCATGACGGATAGCTCTTCTTATTAATCTTCTTAAGATGTAACCTTGATCCGTGTTAGAAGGAACTATTTTAGCATCATCACCAGCGATAAAAATTGAAGTTCTTAAATGATCTGCTAAAATACGCATGCTCTTTTCATTACCTTCATAAGATAAATGAGACAACTCTTCAATTTTTTTAATAAGATCTTGCCAGACTGAAGAAGTGTAACTGTCATATTTACCTTCTAAAATAGCAACTGTTCGTTCATAACCCATGCCCGTATCAACATTCTTCTGCTCAAGTGGCAAGAATTTGCCATCTTTAGTTTTATTGTATTGCATAAAGACGTTGTTCCATATTTCAACCCAATTTTCATCATTAGGATCAAAAACTGCTGGAGCTTTTTCACCACGATAATAAAAGATCTCCGTATCTGGTCCACATGGTCCTTCATCAGAAGCAGGACCCCACCAATTATTTTCTTCTGGCATATAAGCGATTCTTTGTTCACTTACGCCATGACTCATCCAGTAGCTTTTGCTCTCTTCGTCAGCTTTTACTAAACTGTTACCTTTAAAAACTGTAAAAGCTAGCTTATCAACTGGAATATTTAAAACTTCTGTTAAGAATCTAAAACTAAGATCAATAGCTTCCTCTTTAAAATAATCTCCCAAAGACCAGTTACCCAACATCTCAAAAAAAGTATGATGAGTCGTATCACCAATCTCATCTAAATCTGTTAGACGAACACATTTCTGATAATCTACTAATCTCTTACCTTCAGGATGCTTCTCTCCCATTAAATAAGGGACAAGTGGTTGCATACCAGCTGTATTAAATAAGACACTAGGATCATTTTCTGGGATTAAAGAAGCACTTGGAATCTCCACATGCCCGTTTGCTTTAAAAAAATCGATATATAACTTTCTTAAATCCTCTTTCATTTTTTATACCTCTTCTACAAATTTTTCTGCACTTTTCTTTAAATCTTCTAAAGTTCCATTGTTTTCAATGACATAATCATAGTCATGATAATTATCTAAAGCTGTCTCTGTATAATGCTTTTTCGCTCTTTCGCTAAGCTCATTATCAAAATCCGTTCTAACAACTTGAACACTTAGACAATCTTTAAATTCTTTTTTAGGTAAAGTTATCTCTTTTTCTTCTCTTACGCCTGATAAAATAGCGACATCGAAGAAGAAAGATAAAACTTTTAAGTCTTCAATAGCTCTTCTTACTAGAAAATCAGGATCGATCTGTTTTCTAATGATTTCAGTTGAAAGCTGTTGCATAAATTCTCTTGGTTTATTATTCTCATCGCCGTCCCAACCAAAATATTTCATAATATAGTATCTAATATAATCACTATACTCTAACATACAAACCTTTTTTCCTTTTTTCTCATAGGCTTCTTTGACAAAGTTACCAAAAGTACTTTTGCCATTTTTAGCTTTACCACATAATAATATTACTTGCATCTTACCCCTCCTTGGTACCTTCTTGTTTAATTTTTTGCATTAAATCATACTTCTCATCGAAGTAGTTAAGAATAATCTTAATACCAGCCATAATTGGCGTCGCAAGAATCATTCCAATAATTCCAAAGAAATAACCGAAAACTAATAAGCCGATCATAATTGTAACAGGATGAAGTTTCATTGTCTTGCCCATAATAACAGGTTGCAATACGACGTTGTCAAGTTGTTGAACAATAACCGCGACAACCGCTGCTAAAATACCAACTAGTGGTGAAATAGTAAAACCAATTATGACACAGATAGCTCCGCCGATCCAAGGTCCAATGTAAGGAATAACATTAGTAATACCACAGATTATACCAAATAAAAGTGGTGATGGCAAACCAATTATTGCATAACCGATCGTTGAGACTATAGAAACAACTAAAGCAATTGTTAAAGTCCCTTGAACAAAGTCTCTAAAAGCACCATTTAGACGCTTGCTGATCGCTAAAATTGTATGATGATACTTTTTAGGAATAAAATCTAAAATATGGGTAATATTATCAAAGTCTAGCAATAAATAAAAACCAACCATAATTCCTAAAACAAAAGTACCAATACTAGAAACTATTCCTGAAATAGCATTCATAACAGTCGTTGGTAACGAAGTTGTAAGTTCAACACTGAAGTTTTCAATTGCGCCATAGACGTTAGCTTCGATCTTTGATAAATCAATACCAGTAGAAGACAACTTCTCAAAAATATCGTTAATAAAATTATTAATTGTCGTAAATAATGACGGCAAGGTTGAGACAAAATCATTGATCTGATTATAAAGCATCGGAGTAATTATTCTAAATAATAAGAATAGGATAAATAAAAATAAGAAAAAGACAAAAATCGTCGCAAGTGATCTTTTTACTTTCTTTTTAGTTAACCAAGTAACTAACGGATCAAATAACCAAGCGATGACAACTCCTATAAAAAATGGCGTAATTACACCTAAGATATTACCAATTATTTTAAATATTTGAATCTGCTGGCATAGGAAGATCGCAATTATAATAATTGATAAAATTAGTAGAACTAATAAAATTTTTAAAATTTTCTTGCCAATTAGAATCGCTTCATTTAAATTTTCGTAATCAAGCTCTTCTTTCTTTTTTTTAAACATAATCCCTCACCCTTTCTAAATTATATCATCAACAAATGTAAAAAAAAACCCTTTTGAAGGGCTTTATTCACTTTTTTCCGTACTTTTTTTAGATTTTGTTAAGTTCATAACCATATCTTTTAAATTTTTTCTAGCTTCTTTTGGCATAGCTAAATATGCACTAGCAGCTGCTATTACTGTTGCACCAACAGTATAAGTCAATGCTTTTTTTACTTTATTCAATTTTATCACCTCATCTTTAGTATGAGTGATTAACTGTTTTTCATACATTCATAAAGAAAATTTTTTAAATACGTTTTGCGATTATTTTCGCGATCGTAATTAATTGCTTTAGAAAATGCTTGATACTCGCCAATAATGATCAGTTTCTTTTTAGCTCTTGTAACTGCCGTATAAATAATTTTTTTATAAAGCATACTATTATACTCACTTAAAACTGGAAGAACTAAAATATCAAACTCGCTACCTTGAGCTTTGTGAATACTGATGCAATATCCTAACTTAATGTTAGAAAGTGAAGCTTTAGTCATTTTAACTTCGTTACCATCAAAATCGACGATGATTTCTTTGGAATTATAATTTATACTTTTGATAAGACCGATATCGCCATTAAAAACATTGTTATCTAGATTGTTAACAAGCTGTAATACTTTATCATTTTCTTTATAAGAAACATTATCATGAACTATTTCTCTTTTTAAAATTTTAGAAGGATTTACTAATTTTTCGATAAAGTTATTTAAAGCATCAATCCCATTTTCTCCTTTGTACATTGGGGCTAGAACCTGAAATTTATGATAGTCTAGGTCTTTATATTCTAAGATATAGTCTTTTAATTTTTCTTTTAGATCACTATGGTTTGCTTCGATAAAAAGCAAATCTTCACAAGTATTAAAATTACTAAAATCCGCTTGATTATGAACAATATCATGAGCAAGAACAGCAATAGCAGAATGTTCTTTTTGACGATATAGTTTTTCTAGTTTTATAACTTTAAAAAGATTTATTTCGATTAGGTCTTTTAAGATCTGTCCAGGTCCAACGCTAGCTAACTGATGGTAATCACCAATCATAATAATTTTAGCAGTCGGTTTTAACCCTTTTAGAAGGCTCGCAAAAACAAAGGTATCTATCATACTAGCTTCATCAATAATAACAAGGTCGACACTAGAAGGATATTCCTCATTTACTTGAAATGAGTCATCTTCTTTATTCCATTTTAGAAAACGATGAATAGTCGAAGCAGGAAGATTAGTCTGCTCAGCAATTCTTTTGCTAGCTCTACCTGTCGGAGCTAAAAGAGCCAGATGACTTTTTAAGTTGTAGGAAGCTATTCCTAATTTTTTTTGATATAAGTTACAAATAGCTTTAATAATGGTTGTTTTACCAGTACCAGGTCCACCAGTAATAATTAAAAAATTATTTTGCATACTCGTCTTAATCGCTTCTTGCTGTTCTTTATTAAAAGTAATAGCAAAGAAGTTTTCTAACTCTTCGATATCGTTATCGGTAATATTAATATTTTTAACTGTCAAATTATTTAATTTAAACAAACGTCTAGCAATAAACTCTTCATCATCATACATCTTACTAATAAAGTATTTATCTTCTTCTTGTTTGATCTTTTCTTCTTCGAGTAACTGGTCTAAAGCTTTTAAAAATAGTTCCTCATCATAGAAGAATAAAACTCTATTTAAATAGGTAAGAATTTCTTCTTTTAGTAAATAGGTGTTGCCTGAACTGTTACAAAGACCATTCATCACGTATAAAATGGCAGCTTTAATTCTATTTAGATCATCATCTTTAATATGTAAATTAGACCTTAAGCGATCTATTTTAGTAAAGGTGATATCTTTAATTTCCTCTGCTAAAAGATATGGGTTATATTCAATGATCTTTTCTGTTTCACTTTTATATTGGTAATAGATAGCCATGGCATCTTTCATACTGAAACCTAATTTTGTAAGATAAAGAATTGTCTGATAGCTAGCTTGGTATTTATATAAGGTCTCATAAATTAAATCGCGCTGTTTTTCAGTAATCCCAGGGACAACTAGAAGAGAGTCTTTATCTTCAATGATTTTGTTTAAAGCGTCCTCTTGTAAGTAATCAACTATAGTTTGAGCTTTCTTTTTGCCGATCCCTTTAAATAAAGGACTAGATAAAAAGTCAACAATTTTATCTTTCTCACTTGGCAAGACTATTTCATAAGCAACAGTCTGAAACTGTTCTCCATATTTTTCATGATTGATAAAGTCACCATGGAAAATGTAAAGATCATTTTCATTTAAATCGGTAAAGTAACCAGTAAAGGTAATAGTTTCATTTTTTCTTTTACCATCACTGCTCTCTTTAATTTTAAAAAGTCCAACCACATAACCTTGTTCTGATTTAAATATATATTTTCTAAAATTTCCTTTAATGTCTATCATGTTCTACCTCTTTACTATAATGTGTGTTCTTTTAGTCTAGTAAGACTTACTTGTTTCTTCTCTTCTTTAACATCTAAAACGTAACAGTTAATAATATCCCCTACTTTTAATACCTCACTAGGATGTTTAATATAATGATCAGTAAGCTCTGAAATATGAATTAAAGCATCATTTTTAAGACCAATATCGACAAATACTCCAAAGTCGATGACATTTCTTACTGTTCCTCTTAGTTCCATGCCCTTTTTTAAGTCAGCAATTGTTAAAATATCACTTTTTAAAATAGGTTTCGGTATTTCATCACGAGGATCTAAAATTGGTTTGGCCAAAGACTTTAAAATGTCTTCAAGAGTATACTTATCTAATTTGCTACTCTGTTGTAACGATGCTAAATCAGTTTTCATGATCGCTTCTTTAATTTTATCTTTGCCAAGATCTGCTAAGGAACAGTTAAGATATTTTAAAATTTTATAAGTATCCTCATAATTATCTGGGTGAATATTAGTCTTATCAAGAGGATTATCCCCATCATAAATTCTTATAAAACCTACTGCCTGTTCATAAATTTTAGGAGTTATCCCTTTTATTTTCTTAAACTCTTCTCGTGATAAGATCCTTCCAAACTTCTCTTTATATAAAGTAATACCTTCAATAGCTTTTTTATTAATTCCTGAAAGATAAGAAAGTAATGAAAAAGAAGCAGTGTTGATGTTTACTCCTACTTGGTTAACAATATTAGTAACTGTAAAGTTAAGAGCCTCGTCGAGATCTTTTTCTTTTAAATCGTGTTGATATAGGCCTACTCCTATACTTTTAGGATCGATTTTTACTAGTTCTGCTAAAGGATCTTGAACTCTTCTTCCAATGCTTATGGCCGATCTAAAAGAGACATCTAAGGAAGGAAACTCTTTTATAGCAACGCTTGATGCAGAGTAAACTGAAGCACCTGCTTCACTGACCATTAGATATTGGCAAGGATATTTAGCTTCTTTTAAAAGACTAGCTATAAAAGCCTCACTTTCTCTAGAAGCTGTTCCATTTCCTATGGCAACTACATCAAGGTGATACTTATTAATTAAATCTAACACTATTTTTTTACTCTTTTCTTTCTCACACTTTGGTTCATGTGGATAAATTACTGCAATTTCTAAAACATTACCATATTGATCTAAAGCTGCTAACTTACAACCAGTCCTAAAAGCAGGATCAAAGCCTAAGACATTCTTGCCACCAAGTGGTGGCGTAAGCAAAAGATTAGCAACATTATCTTGAAAGTTTTTAATAGCAATTTTATCAGCATCTTCTGTCATCTTACTTCTTATTTCTTTTTCTATGCTAGGAAAGATACTTTTTTTAAAGGCATCTTTAACAGCCTCCTTAACAAAGGAAGTAACTGGGGAATCAGAGTTTTTAATGGTCTTGCTATTTAAAAACTCCAAAGCACGATCTTCATCGATTGTGATATTGACGGTTAAGATCTTTTCTTTCTCGCCACGATTAATTGCTAAAAGACGATGAGCTTTAAGAGAAATTAACTTCTCAGCATAATCATAATACATTTCATAAGTCTTTAGAGGATCTTCACTATTTTTTTTAAATTTAGTAGTTAAAACACCTGTTTTAGCAATAAAAGATCGTAAATACTTACGGTAATAAGCATTAAGAGAAATATATTCTTTAATAATGTCTTTAGCCCCTTCTAACTTCTTTAAAGGATCACTTTCTTGACACTTATAAGTTGTAGCAAGTTCCAAAGGTGTTTTATTAGGAAAAGAAAGAATGATCTTAGCTAGCCCTTCAAGACCTTTACTTTTGGCAAGCGAAGCTTTAGTCTCTTTTTTTTCTTTAAACGGTAGATAAATATCTTCAACTTCCACTAGTTTTTGACAAGCCATAATTTTCTCTTTCAAAGAAGGTGAAAGCATTTCTTTTTCAGCAATTAGACGAATAACATCTTCTTTTCTTTTTAAAAGATTTACTTGATAGTCGTAATGATCTTTGATCTCTTTAATAGCTATTTCATTAAGCCCACCTGTCGCTTCTTTACGATATCTAGCAATAAAAGGAATCGTGTTACCATCCTCTAGTAAGTTTAAAACTTTCCTTACTTGTTCTTTAGTAAAATTATAATCAGTACTTAAGCTTGCAATAATTTGTTCCTGCATAGACATCACCTTCTTAATTATATTATTTTTAAGTCATAAAGACAAGATGATAAAAGGTGCTTTTAAAGTAGGAACAAGCCAAGTATATTAAGTATTAATGCTTTTGTAAAATAGAATAATTTATGTTTTCAAAAGAAAAGAATGGTCAATTTTTTAATTTAACCATTCAAATATTGTCTTTTTGTTTTAGATATTATTCCATTTTCTAAGAAGCAAACTAATTATCTTTAATAGTTGCTCATCTTGATTAAAATAATTTTTAATTAAAAAATATCCAATTGGAGTATCATAGTTATTATAAACCCTAATAGCACAAAAGTTTATGTCTTCGCCATGTTTTGAAATTTTTATTTGTTCAATGTCTTCAACCAATTCTAAGTTTTCTAATTTCTGAATTATTTCATATGTCTCATCGTAGTTGCTATAGTATATATCGTTTTCGATACACAGCAAAATCTTGTAATTCAGAAAAGATTTTGCTACAATTTCTAGCACAATGTTTTTGATCTTATCTTTAATAAGATCATAAGAGTACTTCTCTAAAATTATTTTATCGCCATCTTTTTCGATACGCAAATACTGATTGGTCTTGATTGCTAGGTCCTTGCGCATCTCCATAGGGATAACGATTCGGCCAGTTTCATCAACTTTCCTTACTATTAATGTTTTCATATTATTTTCAAGGAAATATCACCATATTATCCTTGCCTCCTTGTTCTTCCATTATAGTTAGAAAAAAATTGTAAGTCAACTGCCAATTTTTTCCATATCGTATATTACTATGTTATAATATTCTTATCAGTGCATTTTTATTTAGCAGTTTTTCATTTAATATATTATTGATGGTATATTGAATGGAGTGATATTTCATGAAGAAAGCCCAAGTTTATAGGGTTGAATGCGATGGTGGCTATATGTTATTTAAACTAGAAAAGTTATTAGAGAAACGTAATTTATCGGTTTATCGTTTCGTCAAAGATTTAGATATAGCTAACAATACTGCTCAAAGATATTTAAAAGGTACAATTGCTCGCTTAGATATTGATATTCTATCTAAGATTTGTAAGTATTTTCATTGTACGATTAATGATATAGTAGAGTTTGTAGAAAAATAAGTTTTAAATCTCAAGCAAGATTTAAAGCTTTTTATTTTCAAGGCAAACAATTAGTAGTTATTTGTCATATACTATGATAGGAGGCAAATAAGATGAATAACTATTATAATGGATATCCTATGTATCCAAACTATACGGCTAGACCAATGCCAAATAATATTAGAACGGATATGCGAGGAATGCCTTTTGGTTATAGTAGTGCTGTAAGTCCGATGGCAAGCGGCTTTGGTAATGCTGCAACTGCTGCAAGACCTTCATTACTCAGATCTTTAACAGGTGCTGCAGGGCTTGGCAGTAGTAGTGCCGGAACAGTTGGAGCAGCTGCCAAAAGTGGTTTTTCCTTCAGTGGTCTTTTAAACGGGGCTAGTAAGACACTCGGGGTAATCAATCAAGCTATCCCAATTTTTTATCAAGCCAAACCAATTTGGAATAATGCAAAAACAATGTTTAGAGTAGCTAAAGCTATGAATAGTAGTGATAAGGATAATAATAGTAGTAGTAGCAATAGGACTAATGAAGTTCATAATATTAATAAAAATGCCAACTCTAATACTAACAGCACCACCAGTACTAATCATGATGGCAGTCCCACTTTCTTTGCATAAAAACTGTTGACAAATAGGTATAAAAATTACTTATTTGTCTTTTATTTTTTATAGCAGTACAGTAGTCCTTGCAAGTTCATAAAATCTCTTAGCGATATATTTTATCAATACACTTACCATTTACCTCATAAATAGCTACTCCTAAAGCATCTTTTACCCCTTCTAAACACCTGTTAAGTAAATCATTGGTCGAGATAAATGAAGGAATATCACTAACATCATAAACCGGATCATAATCTGCTAAACCGATCATGAAGCCAGGTATAGTTGGGCAGTATTCTCCAACCACATATTTATCGGCATAAAAATAAACTATTCGATAACCTTCTTGATAATTTTCCAAAGAATTATGCCGCTTTAAATCTTTAACATCTACGGTCATTAAGAATCAACTCCTAGCTATATTATAATCGACACAAAACAAAAACTCTATAAAAGCTTTTGTCTTTCACAGAGTTCTTGTTCGATTTCTTGACATCTTTTTTTATTGGTTTTAGGAAGTCCTTCTAAAATTGTTAAAAGTTTAGCTATCGCTTCTTTTTGATATTTTAAAAAAGCAGCACTTTTCTCTTGCATTAAACATGGTCCATACTTGATCTCTTGAGCACTTAACTTCTCTTGGCCTTTTTGATAAACAATTATTTCATAAAATTTCGAGTCTTCTTCGACGACTGCTTCGTTTTTTATTTTAAAACCTAGCTTATTTACTTGTTCACGCAAATAAGCATAGTCATTATTACTAGCTAAAATTAAGGTTTTAACAAACTCAAGATTCCTTTTGTCCTTAGTTAAAATGTCGACAATCGTCTTACTGCCCATTCCTGAAATAACTATAGTATCAACTTCTTTAGGGACTTCGCTAATGCCATCTTGCATTTTTAAAGTAATGTTTTTAGCTTGATATTTTAAAATATTAGCTTCGGCAATTTTTAAAGGAAGAGGATTAATGTCGCTGGCGATTACTCGAGCTTTTTTATACTTAGTAAGATAGATACCTAAATAAGCATGATCACAACCGACATCTAAAACAAAAGAACCATCTGGCACAAAGCTTGAAATGGTTCTTAATCTTTTACTTATTTTCATTAATCTGTTAAGAAATCCTTTAACTTCTTACTTCTTGATGGATGTCGTAACTTTCGTAACGCTTTAGCTTCGATCTGACGAATACGTTCTCTTGTGACGCCAAACTTTTGTCCTACTTCTTCCAAAGTACGGCACTGACCATCTTCAAGGCCAAAACGTAGACGTAATACTTTTTCTTCACGTTCAGTCAAGGTGTATAAAACACTATCAAGCTCTTCTTTTAACATTTTAGCATTAGCATACTCTTCAGGAGACATCATTCTCTCATCAGGGACAAAGTCTCCTAAATGCGTATCCTCTTCTTCACCGATCGGTGTCTCTAAAGAAACTGGTTCTTGAGAGATCTTCATAACTTCACGAACCTTCTCTTCACTAATTCCTAAACGTTCCGCTAACTCTTTTTCTGTTGGCTCACGATTTAACTCTTGAGTAATCTGTCTTTGAACACGATTTAATTTATTGATCGTCTCAACCATATGGACAGGTACTCTAATAGTTCTTGCTTGATCAGCTATTGCACGAGTAATAGCTTGACGGATCCACCAAGTAGCATAAGTAGAAAATTTATAACCCTTATTAGGATTAAATTTCTCAACTGCTTTCATAAGACCAATATTTCCTTCTTGGATCAAATCTAAGAAAGCCATGCCACGACCGACATAACGTTTAGCAATTGAAACAACTAAACGCAAATTAGACTCGGCTAAAATTCTTTTTGCTTCTTCGCTTCCTTCTTCGATCTGTAAAGCATACTCATACTCTTCTTCACTGGTAAGAAGGTTAATTCCACCAATTTCTTTTAAATACATTCTAACTGGGTCGTTAATTTTAATATCTTTGCCAACTGGCACACTTTCTAAAACATCTTTAGAAACTCCCCCATCATCGTCTTCATCTTCATCTTCTTGTGAGACAAATTCAATATTGTTCTGAACAAACATATTGTATAAATCATCTAATAAATCACTATCAGGATCGATTCCTTTTAAATGTTCGGCTATTTCCTCAAAAGTTATCTTTCCATTTTTCTTTCCTAATTCTAACAACTCTTGCTTTCTTTCTTCAAACGTCTTTATCTCATTCATGGTTATGCCCCACTTTCTTTATTTACCTGATTTTACCTCGAGAATTTTATCTGCTATTTTAGCTTTTCTTAAAGGATCTACTTCTTTTTGCATTTCTTCTTTTAACTTCTTAATCAGACAAAGCTGATTGTAAGACTTTATCACATTCAAGTAGTCCTCAAAAGACGCCTCATCTTTCTCTCCTACTACTTCATAGCCTATGACCTCTTTTAAATAGTTACTCACTTCTTCCTTATCACTCAGATAAGTAATGAAGTCTGCTAAAACTAAACCAGCATTCTGTTTAGCATAGTAGATAATTTC
>USBW01000003.1 GCA_900553045.1 uncultured Mycoplasmatota bacterium
AAAAGCCTCTTTAAAATTGTTAGCTATAATACAACTGTTCTTCCGATCTCTAATAAAAGCTAGATCTTTAATTAAAGAGTCCGTTAAAGACTTTTTCTCATGATTACTAAGTCTGACCATAGAAGAGACCTCATCCATAATATCAATCGCTTTATCAGGCATTTTTCGATCGTAAATATACTTATTTGATAAATCAATAATACTATCAATTACAGCATCACTGATCTTTACCTGATGATAACCTTCATAAATTGGCCTAAGTTTCGTTAAAATATTTCTAACCACCTCTAAAGAAGGCTCTTTAATAACTACCGTTTGAAATCTTCTATTAAGTGCTTTATCTTTTTCAATAAACTCTTTATACTCAGCAGTGGTAGTAGCTCCAATTAAATGAATTTTACCTCTTGCTAAAGCAGGCTTTAAAATATTTGAAGCATCAATTGCCCCTTCTGCCCCGCCAGCACCTACTAACGTATGAATTTCATCAATAAATAAAATAACGTCATCATATGTTTCCAATTCTTCAATTACCTTGCCAAGTCGCTCTTCAAATTCTCCACGATACTTAGTTCCAGCCACAAAACTAGACATAGAAACCGAAACAATCCTCTTTCCTTTAAGTTTTGCTGGAACATTACCTTCTTCCATCAGACGGGCAACTTCTTCGACAATAGCCGTCTTTCCAACTCCGGCATCTCCTATTAAAAGAGGATTATTCTTATTGCGGCGTAGTAAGATTTCCATTACTCTTGATATTTCTTCATCACGTCCTACAACCGGATCAAGTTCTTTATTGCTAGCTTTTAAATTAAGATCTACTCCTAAAGAATCTACTAATAACTTACGGTTAGCTTTGACTGCTCGTTCATTAGTATTTTCACTAAATACATCATATAAAGCGTCAACATCAACGTCCATTCCAATTAAAACTCTAATAGCAACCCCTTCACCCTCTTCAAAAATAGCAAAAAATAAATCATTTGAGTCAACTCGTTCCTTACCCTTTTCTTTTGACAAAATTGCAGCTGACTCTAAAATACTTCGTAAAAGTGGGGTATAAAGAAAAAATTTACTAGCCTCTTTTCCCATACCTACAACTTTAATTAACTCATTTTTAAAAGAATCGTAAGTTACTCCATATTCCTTTAATTTCTTTATATCAAACTCATTACCATATTTTAATAAAGATAACAATAAATGTTCGCTACCAATATAAGGGTGACGCAAATTAGCCATCTCTTCCTGCATATGTACTAAAACTTTTTTGGCTTCTTCTTCAAATTTTGAAAACATAAACATTCCCTCCACTAATAGTCTATGTAAAAAGCCAAAAATAATCGATTTATTCTTCCAACAAAAAAACGCAAAATACGAATATTTTGCGCTTATTAATATATTTTTCTTTTTCCACCATCAATTAATTTTCTTGGTTATAAGTGCTATTTCCAAAACCTAGCATCAACATAAAGACGAAAGGTAAGAAAGTTAAACCAATTGTATAACCTAGACCTTTACCAAATCTTTTAGCAAGTTGATTATAACATAAAATACCTGCTACTATGTTAACTACTGGAATAAGCATTAAAATAACAAACAATGGATTCATACCAGCAATTTTCAATAAAACAATTATATTATAAACTGGAATTATAGCTTTCCATCCTGGAACAGATGCTTTAGTAAACACCTTCCACATTCCTACGATCATCATAGCCACAAGCACTACCGCAACTACTGCTAAGACAACAAAGACAGAAAGTAGATTGTTCATCACTGCCATAGTCACAATAAATACTAATAATGAAACTACTAGTAAAGTAACAAATACTTTCCAAGCATATTTCAACCAGTCTTTATAAGTAACTTCTGAATGTGACAAGCTAGTAAGAAGTAAAACACTAGTTGGTGCAATTAACATTGCAAGGCCATATAAATTAATAAACATTACATTGATTAATGGATAAAGATTAGGGTCTTCACACATCTGTGCAACATAAGTAATGACATAGTATGAATAATAGTAAACATCAACATAGAAGACACTACTTAATAAATTGAAAATGCTAGTTGTAACTATATTGAAATTATCAGTTGAAGTCATTATCCATGTACCAATTGTATTGAAAACTGGATAATGGAATAATAACACAAATACAGTACAAGCAAGTCCTGTTAAAAGTGCAGGAACAACATACTCTTTAATTCCTCCAATAAATGAGTCTAAAGCGTATTTTGGTTTTAGACGGTATACTATAGCAATGATTAAAGTAGCTATTAGTATCATTATTGAGTAATATTCTAGACGTAATGGGCTAAACCAAGTACCAAAAGCCGTAATACCATAGAATAATTTTTCAAAAATTGGGAAACCACCAATTGTTACTTCCATCATTGAAGTATATAAATCGTTAAACCAGTTAGAACCGAAGATTGAAGCCCAATCTGTCGTTCCTAAAATAAAGATTAATAAAACAAGATCAATTACGATAATAGCAGGCCAAACTGTTCTTTTGCTATTCTTTGCTTTTTGCTCATTTTCCAAAAGAGTAGCAATTGGTGCTTCTTTAACATTGTTAGCTTTTTCATCGACCTTATGATCTTTTTCATTTTTAGTTTTTGCTTTGTCTTTTTTATTTTTACTATCTTGATTGCTTGTAGCACCTTCATATTTTAAAGTTGCATCCTCATTAACTTTAAAGTTCTTATCGGCATGACGAACTGTAAAGAACAACAAGACAGCAAGTCCTAAGACATATAAAACAATTTTAGTAACTAAACCATCATAGACATCTAAGCCTAACATTTGATTAGAAATAGCATAAACCGTTCCACCAAAAATAGAACCATAAATACCAATGACTGTAGCACCTAAAGTAGCAGATAAAGCGGTAATCTTATCATACCCAAGAGCAATTATAATACTAATTAAAATTGGGAAAATAAAGAATAACCCGACCTCTAGTCCTGTCAAAGCCGAAATTAAAGAGACTAAGACTATTGTCGCTACTAGAAATACTATCTCTCTTCCGCGGAATCTTTTACTAAAAAATTCAACAATTTGATCATAAATTGTCGTCTTCTTTAAAACGCCATAGAAAGCTCCGACTAGAAGAACGAAAATTATAATGCCAAAGAATCCTGAGAACGCTTCAAAGATTATTCTAAAAAAAGTAAAAATATCAACTTGACTACGCTCTATGTCTTCTAAGACACCAAATGATGTAGCTGTAGGGAAAATGTACGTAAGTACTGCATAAAGCAAAATAACTATGCCTACAACTTTAAATAAACTGTTCTTTTTCATATTTCTTCCTCCCATAATAATTATGACACTTTCTGCTTAAAAAAGAAAGAAAAAAATTAATTTTCACGCATTTATCACACAATAAATACGAACTACGACTTTTTGAACAATTTTAGCAAATGAAAAAGCCGTCTTACCCATAAGACGACTAATTCTAATCTTTATTTTTCATGGTCGGGAACAAAATTACTTCGCGAATCGATTCTTGTTCAGTAAATAACATACATAAACGATCAATTCCGTAACCGATTCCACCTGCTGGAGGCATACCATACTCTAAAGCTTCGACAAAGTCCATATCAATATCGTTGGCTTCATCATTACCTAAGTCACGCTCTTTTAGTTGTTCTTCAAAACGCTCTAACTGATCAATTGGATCATTTAACTCCGTATAAGCATTGGCAAACTCTTTACCACCAATAAATAGTTCAAAACGATCAACAAAGCGTGGATCATCTTTATTTTTCTTAGTAAGTGGTGATATCTCTACCGGATGCCCATAAAGGAAAGTTGGTTGAATCAAAGTATCTTCAACATACTTTTCAAAGAATAAATTAATAATATGACCAACTGTCTTTTCATGCTCTTGAACTTCAATATGATGTTCCTTGGCTAAAGCTAGTGCTTCATCTAAAGACATCTCTTTTTTAAAATCAATGCCAGTCACATTTTTAATAGCTTCGACCATACTAAGACGTTGCCACTTGCCACCTAAATTGATTTCATTACCACACCAATTATAAATTTCCTTATCAAATACTTCTTTAGCGATCGTCTTATACATCTGTTCGGTAAGATCCATCATTCCTTCCAAATCAGAATAAGCCAAATAAGCTTCCATCAAAGTAAACTCAGGATTATGTTTTGGATCCATTCCTTCATTACGGAAAGTTCTACCAATCTCATAAACTGCTTCCATACCTCCAACTAATAGTCTTTTAAGAGGTAACTCCAAAGCAATACGTAAATACATATCTAAATTTTGAGCATTATGATGGGTAATAAAAGGTCTTGCAGACGCCCCAGTAAGTAAAGTTGATAAAACAGGAGTCTCTACTTCTACAAAGCCTTTTCTATCCATAAAATTTTGAATACATCTAATTATTTTTGGACGAGCAAAAGCAATTTTACGGGATTCTTCATTCATGATCAAATCGACATAACGACGACGATAACGTTCTTCAATATCAGTAAGGCCATGGAACTTTTCAGGAAGAGGTTTTAAAGCTTTAACTAAATGAGTGTACTCTAAACACTTCAAAGTAACTTCTCCCGTTTTAGTTTTCATAACTTTACCAGTTACTCCCACAATATCACCAATATCAGCTGTTTTAAACAAATTATAACTATCTTCTGAAACATCATTTACAGAAATATAAATCTGAATTTTGCCAGTCTTATCCTGTATAGTAAAAAACGATGCCTTGCCCATTTTACGAATAAACATTATCCTGCCAGCCACTGTAAAAATATCATCAATATTTTCAAAATCATCATGAGGTATATCTTGATATTTTAAAACAATATCTTTAGCATAAGCCGTACGATCAAATCTACTACCAAAAGGATCGATTCCTAAATCGCGAATTTTTTGCATTTTTTCTCTTCTAACTAATTCTTGTTCACTTAAATTTCTCATAATCTCACTTCTTTCTCATTGGTTATATTTTAGCATACTTTTAGCAAATCTCCTAATACTTTTTCAATTTCACTAGCTTTATTTAACTTAAATATTTGATTTTTTATTTCTTTAGCTTTAGGAATTCCCTTTAAATAATAGGCAATCTGACTGCGCATCTCCAAAACGGCCTGACGTTCACTCATAAAGTCTTGCAAGTATCTAAAGTGCTTTAAACACATCTTAATCTTATCAGCATCACTAGGTCTTGGAAGAACAGTCCCATCTTTTAAATAGGCCAGACACTCCTTAAAAATCCAAGGATAACCTAAAGATGCTCTTCCAATCATAACTAAATCACAACCTGTTTCCTCTAACATTCTTTTAGCATCATAACAACTTTTAACATCACCATTACCAATAACTGGAATACTAACAGCTTCTTTTACTTTCTTAATCAAAGACCAGTCAGCTTTGCCACTATAGCCTTGGGCTCTGGTCCTAGCATGAAGACAAATCGCACTTGCTCCAGCTTCTTCAATAGCTTTAGCAACTTCCACCGCATTAATATGATCTTTATCCCAACCACTTCTGATTTTGACAGTAACAGGAACATGAACAGCATTTACTACCGCTTTGACAATTTCTTTTATTTTATTAACATCTTTTAAAAGAGCAGATCCTGCCTGTGCTCTTAAAGCCACCTTAGGAACAGGACAACCCATGTTAATATCAATAATATCTGGGTGCATAATTTCCTCAACTTTTTTTGAAGCTTCGACAAATGAATCGACATCACTACCAAAAATCTGTTGAACAATTGGCCTTTCAAAAGGAGTCATATATAACAGATCAAGTGTTTTCTTATTACCATAATAAATCGCTTTATCACTAACCATTTCTGCATAGATAAGGCCACAACCCATCTCTTTAGCAATCCTCCTGTAAGCACTATTAGAAACACTAGCCATCGGAGCAAGTACTATTTGATTAGCTATTTCCACATTTCCAATTTTAAGCATTTTTTAAACCTCCTCTCCTACTTACTTAAAAGTATAAAAGATAAAACAACGTCAATTACAAAAATAATCGTTAAAGAAATTGCTAAAAACTTACAGAACTTTAAAGAAAAACGCGAGTAAAATTTAGCAAGCATCGGTGCGATCACATAAATAATAACACAGCCACCAAGCGAAAACGCTAAAATTCCCTCAAAGCAGATCCGGCCGTCTAAATTTAGGAAATAACCACTATAATCCCACCAACGGGTATGAAATAAAACCTCTAAAATCAGCGAAGTGAAATACTCTAAAACAGAACAGACTAAAATAGCCAAACCAAAAGTTACTGCCGGTTTATCAAAATATTTTTTCAAAAGAACTAATAACGCGACACAACCACTACCATAAATTGGTAACCACGGTCCAAATAAAGTGCCACGATTAACCAGAACTCCTGTACTTAAAAAAGTAAACAGAACTTCCCAAATAAAACCACAAATAGAAAAAGTAAAGAAAAGTAACACTAAAATTACCAAACTATAATCTTTTTTAATTTGCATTCTAAGCCATTTACGCTCTTTTTTCTCCTTAAGGAAATAATTTTTATCTGGATAAGTAGTTCCTTTTACATCTAATCCTAAATTAGTATCACAAAGACTCATTTTGACTTCGTCGTAACTAGATTTGCGAATTTTTAAATAAAATTGAGCATAAACAGCAGAACGATAAGCGTTAAAATAGAAGAAATTCGATAGATTAAAAGTAATAAAGCCCAGTACTACCCAACCAATAAAACTAAGATCCATCACAAACATACGCCATTTATTTCCATCCATCATCTTTTTAGATAATGCAAAGACCTCTTTGTGTGATAAAGAAGGATTTTCTGCTAAGATATAAGGTACCATAAAATAAGAATATCTTTTAACAAAAAAACCGACTATTGTTAAACCCCATAGTAAACATAGTATTTTTTGAATAAACATATTATAAATAACATTCCAGGTTTTACCTACTCGATAAGTAAAAAATACTCTATCACCAGAAGTCTTAGGATAACTAGTATTTTCAATAAAGAAACGTGCTTCATTAACTTTTGCCGGTTGGATGACTAAAAAATAATAGAGGGTGCTTAATAAAGCCAAAAGCACCAGTACTAAAGCCATATCCCAATTATGAAGAATAATAATATTATAACCAGCGTGAAGGACACTGAAAATATAGGATCCTGAAGCTGTAAAAGTATTAAAACAAAAAGCAAGCGGATCTTGAACATCTTTAGGAAGGTTTATTTTAGGACCAATATCAAAATGCTTCATAAACTCTCCTAAAACAGCTGAGTTAGGTAATTGACTATGGTTCTCACCAAAAATATCTTCAGTTATAAAACGGGTGGAAAATGAAGAAAAAGAAAAAACATTATAACGGTAGACACTACCAATTAAAATTGTTATTATAAAACAGACAAAAATAGAACGCCAATAATTGCGATGAAAAGTCTTTCTGGCTGCTTGTTTTATTTCCTTTCTACTCCACATTTATATCACCTTTAGCAATCAATAAAATTATACCAAAAAGTAGAAGAAAAAAGAAGGGCTATTTTTCAAGCTCTTCCTTTAGTTCTTCTTTAGTCATTTTAGTATAGCCTTTGATTCCACGATCATGAGCTATTTTCTTTAACTCCTCTAAAGACATTTTTTCATAATCTTCGTTAGGCATCTTCTCATATTTAACTAAATATTCGATCTGCTCTTGAGTTAAAGTTTCGTATTTTATTAAGTTTTCAGCAATTAAGTCAACTAACTTTTTATTTTCCCTAACCACTTTTTCAGCTTCTTTATAACATTCATCAATAATTTTTCTAATTTGTTGATCTATTTCAAAAGCCACTTGATCAGAGAAGTTACGCGTTTTATTATAATCTCTTCCTAAGAAGACACTTGACTCACTCTGCTCTAATTGAACTGGACCAAGCTCACTCATACCATACTCACAGACCATCGCACGAGCTATTTTAGTCGCACGTTCAATATCATTAGAAGCACCAGTTGTAATATCATCAAAAACATACTGTTCTGTGACACGACCTGCTAACAAAGTAGAGATTGTTTGAACAAGTTCTTTTTTAGTAGTGTGCATCTTTTCTTCATCATTCTGGATATTAGTATAACCACCAGCCATACCACGAGGAATAATTGTAACTTTTTGAACAATGTTAGATTTCTCCAATTTTAAGCCTACCACTACATGACCAGCTTCATGATAAGCAGTAATCTTCTTATCTTCTTCACTGATCTGTCTTGAAACTTTAGCAGGACCCATTAAGACACGGTCATGAGCCTCATCGATCTCAGCCATTGTTATTTCATCTTTATTCTTTCTAACAGCTAATAAGGCAGCTTCATTAAGCAAGTTTTCCAAGTCAGCTCCTGAGAAACCAGAAGTACGCTTAGCAAGATAATTAAGTTTAACATCAGAGCCTAAGATTTTATTACGAGCATGAACTTTTAAAATATCTTCTCTTTCATGAACATCTGGTAAATTTACCATAACCTGGCGATCGAAACGACCTGGTCTTAATAAAGCAGGATCTAAGACATCTGGACGGTTAGTAGCGGCAATAATAATAATTCCTTCATTAGCTCCAAAACCATCCATTTCAGTTAATAACTGGTTTAGAGTCTGCTCACGTTCATCATGACCACCACCAAGACCTGTACCTCTTTGGCGTCCAACTGCATCAATTTCATCAATAAAGATTAAACATGGAGCAGTCTGTTTAGCTTGTCTAAACATATCTCTTACTCTACTTGCACCAACACCGACAAATAACTCAACGAAGTCAGAACCACTAATATAATAAAATGGTACACTAGCTTCTCCAGCCACAGCACGAGCAAGTAAAGTCTTTCCTGTTCCAGGAGGACCAACTAATAAAACACCCTTAGGAATACGAGCTCCCAAACGTTGGAACTTCTTAGGATTTTTTAAGAAATCAACTAATTCCTTAACTTCATATTTTTCTTCCCTCAAACCAGCAACATCAGCAAAAGTAACTTTATTTTTATCAGAATGTAACTTAGCTTTACTCTTACCAAAATCAAATGATTTATTAGCACCACCAGCTTGCTTAGTTAAGAAAAAGAAAGCAAAACCAATAAGTAAAATTAAAGGTAAACTATTAATAATATAGATAAACCACGTATTAGATTCCGGATCTTTATTAACAACTAATTTAAACCCTTGCATCTCTGCTTTATCCATAATATCTGAAATAAAAGACTCAGATAATGGTGCACTAAGCTTAAAGGTCTCATTCTCTTTATAATTATTTAACTTTCCGGTAAGCTCATAGGTATAGGCACTACCTTTTGGCGTAACTTCAAGCTCTGTAATAAGTCCATTATTAAGATTTTTAACAAACTCATCATAAGTAAATTCATTTACCTTTTGATTTAACAAAGTAAATAGAAAATAAACTCCGATGAAAAATATTATTATAAGTACATAAGATAAAATATTTCTTTTAACATTTTTTTGTTTCATCAATTAACCTCCTCATTCACAATACCTAAGTATTATATCACATTTTTTATCTTTAGGAATATCAAATTTTGACTTTTTAAGTCCTGGCACCCAAACAATCTTTCCAGTAGAATCAGTGACGATCGGCCAAAGGTCACGCTTACTCTTAGGAACTTTAGCATCAATAAAAATATCTTTAATTTTCTTAGTTCCTGCTGAACCTTTAATAGCCATCCTATCTCCTGCTCGCCTAGTGCGGACAATAAGTGGAAAAGAGACACTAGAAGCACTTAGACGACAGTAATTATTATCACTTTTAACATTATCTGAAACTATGCAAATAGCTTTACCATCAGGTAATTTAACATAATCACTTATCTCAATTTCATAATTATCGATAAGGGTAGTCTCTAAAGAGAACAATAAATTATTATATTCCTTTACAACTACAATATTATTTGGCAAAGAAATGCGCGCGTTAGCTTTATTAGAAAAAATTAGCTTTTTAATTAAGTCAACATGAGCATCTCTTATTAAAATCAAATCATCCGGATAATATTTCTCCAAAATATAATAAATTATCTTATTCTGTAACACTTCATCTAGTTTTTTAAATTCTAAAATATTTAAAGAGCCATTACCATCATAGACATTAGATATTATACCAGCAGTAATCTTATTTATGTATTTATCATACATAAGAAGTGTATTACTATATTTTAAAAATTTTTCATGTACTCTACTATCTTCTATTTTTAAAAAAGGAATAATTTCCTTACGGTATCTATTTCTGGTATACTTTGAAGAACTATTAGAAGCATCCAAGACATAAGGAACATCCAAAGCCTTAAGATAATCTAAAATATCTTGTTTAGTAACAGTGATAAGCGGTCTTACTAAAGTATAATTATCCTTCTTTACTTCTTTAGCAAAGCCACTATAACCAACCAAGGTTGAACCTCTTACGATTCGCATTAGAATCGTCTCCATTAAATCATCGCCATGATGCGCAGTCATTAAGTAACTAGCATTATATTTGAAAACTAATTCCTCAAAGAAATGATAACGAATATTTCTGGCCTCGTTATGAAAATTATCATCGCCATATTTACTTATGACCATACTTTCAAAAATTACATGGTTCTTCTTGCAGTAATCTTTTAAAAACAAAAGTTCTTCTGCACTTTCTGGACGAATGTTATGATTTACATGAGCACAGACAATTCGTAAATTTTTTTTTGATCTAAACCCTAATAAAATATTTAGCAAAGCCATTGAATCTGGTCCCCCGGAACAGCCTAAAACCACAATGTCATCACTCTTTAACAAATTATCTAAATAAGTAAGAACACCTTTCAAACTAACACCACCAACCAGATAAATAGACTTCAAAAAATTATATTATACTAAACAACACAAAAAAGCAATAGTAACAACCACTATTACTTATTTTATTCTAAAAATATATTCATTCTTCTTAGAGTACAAATATTTTTCTCTTGCATATTTCGCTACATATTCAGGATCTTTGAGTTTATTAACTTCAACTTTCAAAGCCTCTTGTTCATCTTTAAGCTCCTCAAGCTGGGAAGATAAAGCAACATTTTCTTTCTTTTTCAAAGTAACTTCATAAAATATCGATCCTAAGGAATAGATAATATAACCGCATATTAAAAAACATAAAGTAGTCAAAAGTAAAACTCTTCGTTTTTTAACTGGCATTATCAATCTCCTCCTTATACTAAATAATAACAAAAATTATAACAACAAGCAAGAAAACATTCAAAAGATTACTTCTTTTGACACTTTTTAGACACAAAAATAAAATAAGCTAACAAAAATCCTAGCAAGAAAGAAATTAATAAATAAATATGCAGTTTAATATTATTAATTAAATACAAAATAAAAAGATACAAGAAAATATTAACGATACTAAAAAGTAAATTAAAAACTACTCGATTTATAACTTTGCCATAAAGTAAAAACTTCCTTAAAAAAAAGAAAGAAACAAAATACCCAAAACCATAGAAAAAAGAAAAAAGAAATGCTAAGACCTGCTCTTGTAAAATCATTTAAATAATTTATCTAAGAGGCTACTTTTATTTTCTTTCTTTTCATCTTTATTACTGTACTGCAAAGAATCAATTGTCCCTTTAATAGAAACTACTCCGTCCTTAGTATCTAATTTTAACATCTCTAATCCTTGACCTTTGATAGTCAAATTACCCATATTTGTCTCCAAAAAAAACTCTTCATCATCAAAATTAGCTATTTTTACTACCCCAGTAATATAAATACTTTTTCGTTCATTAAGATTAATACTATGATTGTAACTTAAATTTTCAAATCCCTTTTCCATAAATAACCTCCCATTAAATAATACGCCAAAAATAGGAAAAAAGACCTATAAAGAAAAGTAAAAAAAGCAAATATAAAAACAGTACCTTTGCAAGTACTGTTATATCATACTAAAACTTGTTTTCAACTATCTATTACTTATTAAAGTTCGTAAGTTCGTTAGTTTGATGATAATTTCAAACAGCAAATTTCTTACTCAGCAGTTTTATACGCTTCTAGAATAGCATTTTCAAACATAGTACGTGTTTCAGGATTGATAGGATGTGCTATATCACGATAGCCACCTGATGCAGTTTTTCTGCTAGGCATTGCGATAAATAATCCGTTTTCTCCATCGCCTTCAATAATACGAATATCATGAACAGCAAAGCAATCATCAAGTAAAACTGATGCAATTCCTTTCATACGAGATCCTTCTTTTTCAATTTTACGTACTGTTACAGATGTAATCTTCATTTTTGGTCCTCCTTCGGAAGCAGACTGCTTCTAATATAATTTTATATTACAATATGCTAAAAGTCAAAATAATTTTAACATTATTTACTGCAGTTAAAAAAGTCCTCAAATAAGTAATAGAAGTAACATTTATAGAATAAAGACCAAATAATTTAAATGGCCTTAATTTGCAAAGTACCTACTAAGACGTCAGCATAAGAAAAAGACTTTAAAATATTACTATCAGAAGGTTTGACAACAAAAACAGCCTTATAAACTGCCACAATAGTACCAGTAAACTCTTCAACTTGATTGCGGCTGCCATTATAACGAAACTTTAAAGGACTATCCTTATAATAGAGCAACTTCTCTTTAATTTTCTCAATTGTCATCTTGGATACCCCACATACATAGTCCCATTAGTAATAATACCACCTATACCATCTTTACCATACTTAGTCTTATTAAGAATATTAAGCAGATCAATCGGTTTACTTTTATTAGATAAACTAATACTAGAGGCAACTATCGCCGGATCTAAAGCATGAATATTAATCCTTTTAGGACTAGAAGCAAAATTAGCGCCAACTTTAATTAATTCTTCATAATCAGACTGACATGCTCCAGCGATGATAATTAATTTTTCATGATCTTTTTCATACTTTCTAGCCTCTCTTACTGCCTTAATAAAATGTTCACTATTTTTATAATTAGTTAAATCACTATAATTATTGTCATTTTTATTATAATAAGCATCGTGGCCCGTAATTACTAAGACATCAGGATGAATATCTTCTAAATACTTTCCAATCTCTTTAGAAACATTTTTTTCATCGATTACTAAACCAAAAGATAAAATATTCATCTTTTTATAAAAATCCATACATCTTTCCATATATTCACTATCTGAATCCACATGTAAAACTCGCCCAGGTAGATAGAAATACTCATCACGATCTAAATTGGTAATATCAGCCATCCTCACCAAAAGATCTCTGTCATCTTTCTTTAGTTCTTCTTCACAGTTTTCACATAAAGTAAGATCTTCTAATGGCGAATCTGCTATTAAACGAACATTATAGCCCTTTAAAAAGACAATATTATCTTTAATATCCGTAATTCTAAACACCATATCGTGATTGTGAGATTTTCGGGTAACTAAATCTCCAATTTTAAAAAGCATATAATCCCTCCACCAGATTATATGCTTAAATTATTAGCAATATCACAATATATTTCTTTACTAAGTTTATATGGTCTTACTTGCAAATCATAGTGATATTTAGCTAAAACCTCACTAATCTTAGTCAAATCATAATCTTTTAAATTATTTTTTAAAGTCTTTCCTTTATACTTAAAACTATCTTTAATCAATTTTTTAAATAAATCCAAATCTTTAACTGGTAATAATTGTTCATTACGAGTCAAAGCAAGCACTACACTATCAACTCTAGGAACAGGATAAAAATTACCGCTTGGAACTGTCAAAATCTTTTTTACCTGGTAATAATAACGCATCAACACTGCCAAAGAACTGTAATCTTTACTACCTACTGAAGCCATAAAACGCGAAGCAGCTTCTTTCTGAAGCATTAAACTAATATAGTAAACAGGCTCTTTAAGATTCAACAACTTCTCAATAATAGCAGTCGTTATATAATATGGAACATTAGCTATAACATAGATCTGATAATCAGGATAATCTTTTAGAAAAGAAAGATCACTTTTTAAAAAGTCCATAAAGTAAAGAGTGTAATTATGATAGTTAGCTTTAGTTAAACGATCATTTAAAATTGGTTCTAAATCTTTATCGATCTCAAAACCAAAAACATGATCAAAATTAGCACAGAGCAGTTCCGTCAAATTACCACTGCCACAACCAATTTCTAAAACAAGACATTTTTCTTGCAAAGGAATATTTTCAATAATTTTATTTAATACTTGGCGATTTACTAAAAAATTTTGACCATATTTCTTTTTAAATTTAAAATTTTGCATAACAACACCACTTAAATTCTATCAAAAAAAGAAAAAATGAGCAAGTTTACTACTTACTCATTGCTACATCAACATCAATTTTGTCAGCTTTTCTAGCTTCATTAGTTACACCAGTAGAGTTCTTTAGATTAGTTTTCTTATCCTTACCCAAGAAAGAAGCAATTATTAATAATAAATTAGAAAAAGCTAACAAATAAAGCATAATCTTAATAAAAGATAAATTATCTGCTAAAAACAAAGTATTATAAGAGACACCATACTTTTCATATAGTAACATATTAGTATCGAACATCGCACGATAACCAATAGTAATAATAGCTACAAAAACCAT
>USBW01000004.1 GCA_900553045.1 uncultured Mycoplasmatota bacterium
CTATATTACTAGATATATTTGTATTTATATAACTATTTAATTTATCTAATATATATTCTTTATATTTTAATAGTAAGAAAAATAATGAGTTTGAAAGAGTGGTAGCATGAGCAAAAAAAAGTTTAGTTTAAGTAATAAAATTTATAGTAAGAAAATGATTGATAATATCACTAAAAAAGTTACACTTTTAGGAGTTAAAAATACTCTTGATCCTATTAATCTTCTTAATATTCGTCTTTTCTCTTCTATTTCGATCTTTTTTGTGTTATTATATTTCTTGGACTTCGGATATTTGATAGCACCTTTTGCTACTTTCTTGTTCTATCAGTTGTTCTTTCCAGTGGTTGTTGATCGCAAAATAGAGAAACGCCGTAAAAAGCTTGAAAAAGAATCGATGTACTTTTTTGAGATTTTAGCTTTGTCACTAGAGGCTGGACGAAATATTAAGACAGCGATTGAGATCACAACTGCTAATATTGATTCTGATCTTTCTTTAGAGTTTCAAAAGGTAATTAGAGATATTACTTATGGTAAGAATTTAAATGATGCGTTAAATGATTTAAAAACGCGTATTCCATCAGATAATATTAATAATATAATTCTAAATATCCGTCAATCGAATATATTTGGTAATGATATCATAGAGACAGTTTATCAGCAGATCGATTATATTCGTCAAAGAAGAGTTTTAGAAGCTAAAGCTGAAATCAGCAAAATACCTATTAGAATAAGTATTGTTTCGGTAATATTTTTTATTCCCCTTTTAATGCTTTTGCTTTTAGGACCAATGTTAGTAAATTTAATCAGTTAGGGAGGATATTATGAGTGGACATTCAAAATGGGCAACAATTAAAAGAAAAAAAGGGATGATTGACCAGGAACGCAGTAAAGTTTTTCAAAAGTTAAATAAAGAAATTTACGTAGCTGCCAAAAGTGGTGATAAGAATCCTGATAATAATCCAGCATTACGTATGATTATTGATAAAGCTAAAGCAGAAAATATGCCAAAAGATAAAATTCAAGCTGCTATTGATAAGGCACATTCTCAGGGCTCTAGTGAAAACTATGAATTTGTAAGATATGAAGGATATGCTCCTCATGGAGTAGCTATTATCGTCGATACTCTTACAGATAATCGTAATCGTACCGCTAGTGAAGTAAGAAGCACTTTTTCAAAACGTGGTGGTAACTTAGGAACTGATGGTTCAGTTAGTTATATGTTTGAAAGAAAAGGTATTATTGTCGTACCAAAAACTTATGATGAGGAAGAAATTATGAATATTGTACTTGATTGTGACGCTTTAGATTTTGTAGTTAGCGATGATGGCTATGAAATTGTTACTACTTATGAAAATTTTATTCCTACTAATAATGCTTTAAAAGCAGTAGTTGATGATTTCATCTTAAATGAAGTGCGTTATATACCAAATAATACTATTACTTTAAGTGATGAAGATAAAGAAAAAATCTATAATTTAATTGAGGCTTTAGAAGATTTAGACGATGTTCAAGATGTTTATCACAACATGGAAGAATAATCTTCTTTTTCTTTTTCTAAATTATGTTTGAAAGAATAATTTCTTTAATTGGCGAAGAAAACTTTGAGAAAATTGCCAAAGCTAAAGTAGTAGTGGTAGGAGTAGGGGGAGTTGGTTCAAGCTGTGTCGAAGCATTAGTCCGCAGTGGCATTGGTAATATTAAAATTATCGATTTTGATAGCATAGATTTAACTAATCTTAATAGACAACTGATGACGTATCAGGATAATCTTGGGACTTTAAAAGTTGAGGCTTTAGAAAAACGTATTAAAAAAATAAATCCTTTGTGCAATGTAAAATACCTTGCTACTTTTCTTGAGGAAAAAGACTTAGCTAATGCTTTTAAAGAGGCCGACTTTGTCTTTGATTGCTGTGATACCTTAGCAACCAAAAAAGCAATTATTAAATACTGTCTTGCCAATCATCTTAATTTTATCACGGCGATGGGGACTGCTAATAAACTTGATCCGTTAGCACTTGAGATCACTGACTTACGTAAGACTACTTATGATCCTCTTGCTAAAGCTTTAAGAAAGTGGGCTAAAGACGAACGACTTAAAGGTAAAATATACTGTTGTAGTTCTAAAGAAGCAAGGATTGGAAAAGGTAGGAAACTTTCTTCTATGATATTTGTCCCTGCTAGTGCAGGAATTTTAATGGCATCTTTTGCTATAAGGAGGATTTTGGATGAATAATGATAACTTCAAGAAAGACTTTCGCTTCTTTTTAGAAACTAATGACGTTACTTCCTTTATTGATAAGAAGAGCATTGAGCAATATCAGTTCCTTGCTCCTAATACTTTTTATCTTTTATTGTCATTTTTAGAGGTTTTAGATAAAAGAAGTCATGGTTATTTTAAAAATAGCGATGTTTTAAATACTTCTTTTACTTATTTTATAACTTCTTTTTATTGGTATTTTACTTCCTTTATGAATGAATATTTAAAACAGATCAACTATTCTTATTATCGCGATACAAGAATGCGTGAATTTCTTTTAAAAGATATAACTGTTGATAAAATTGGCAAATGTCTTAGTGAAAAGTTACAAAAAGATTATCAAATAAAGAATAAGAATCAAGATAAAGAACTTAAATACAGTGCAGTTATCGAAGAGTTTATAATCGATCTTATTAATTATTTAGAACCAGTGATCGATAAAGAAACTGTCCGTTATTTAAAAAAGCATAAAAGAGTAAGAAAATAAGGTCTTTTAAAGCCTTATTTTATTTCTTGTTTTAGTTTTTCAATAGTTTCTTTGCGAGTTTTTAAAGCCTCCTCATACTTGGCAGTTGTTTTAGGAAAATAATATTGATGACCTTCTAGGTTTTTAGGAAGATAAGTTTGTTTGACAATAGCATTTTTATATTGATGCGGGTATAAATAGCCAATATAAGGGCTTTTAATACAAGATGGATATTCTAGTGTATTTGTTTTTTTTAAGTCTTCACAAGCCTTATTTAAGGCCAAATAAGCACTGTTAGATTTAGGAGATAAAGCCATTTCAATAACAACAGGAGCAAAAATTAACTCTGCTTCTGGCAAGCCTACTAAAAATGCTAGATCGATCGCTGTTTTTACTTTTAAAGCAATATTAGGATTAGCAAGACCAATGTCTTCATAAGCAATTACTGCTAGTCTTCTTGCAATGCTGTCTAAATCTCCACTAGCAAGTAGTCTTGCTAAATAGTGCAAAGCAGCATCAACATCGCTGCCACGAATAGACTTTTGAAGACCTGATAAAGAATTATAGTAACCATCTTCGTCCTTATCTTGCAAAATAACAGGAGTATTATTAATTTCATCGACAATTTCTTTAGTTACTTGATGCTCTTCATTGAAATAGTAAGCTACTTCTAGTAAGTTGTAAGCAAATCGTAGGTCGAATTTCGCTTTAGAAGCAATTTCTACTAAAGCTTCATCAGTAATCTTAATATCTTTTAAATCATGGTTACAGGCTCTTTTAAGGCCCTCTAAAATATCTTCTTTAGTTAGTTGTTCTAACTTAAAAACTTGGCATCTACTTCTAATTGCTTGATTAATACGATGATAAGGATTAGCAGTAGTAAGACCTATAAGAGTTATTAAGCCACTTTCTAAAACAGGTAATAAGATATCTTGTTTATCTTTATTTAGACGGTGGATCTCATCGATAATTAAAATTAGACCATCGTACATTTTAGCTTCTTCGATAATGATATCAAGATCTTTTTTATTATTAATAGTTGCATTTAAAAAACGATAAGGTAGGCCAAGATCCTGCATTAATGCTTTAGCGATCGAAGTTTTACCAATACCTGGTTCGCCATATAAAATCATTGAAAAAATCTTTTTGTTCTTGACCATATTAGAAAGGATTTTTCCTTCTCCGATCAAATTTTTTTGCCCTAAGACATCTTTTAAAGTCTCTGGCGCCATCCTAAAAGCTAGAGGTTTATCCATGTAATCACCTTTTATTATTTTAGCATTTTGCTTATCTTTAGTAAAGTTAAACTAGTGTAAGAAATTTAAAGTATCCGTAACTTTTCTTTAGAAACTAAAGTTTTTTCTAGTGTTTTTTAAGAATAATGGTATAATAATAATGAGGAGTAAGCTATGAATGATAACTAATAGTGCTAAGGACAATTATTCTTTTTATAATAGGGATTATATTGATAGATATATTGATTATTTAAGGTATGATTGTAAGCGCAGTAAGAATACTTGTGATAATTATCGTTATGATCTTTTAAAGTATGCTTGCTTTTTAAATAAAAAGAAAGTTCTTATTACTTCAGTTGATGAGACTTTTTTAAAAGATTATTTTAATTATCTTTACGAAGAGATAAGCCCTAGAAGCATGGCTAGGAATATGACAGCAATCAGAAATTTTTATAAGTTTTTGATGCTTGAGAAGGTAGTTGCAAGAAATCCTAGCGAGTCTTTAGATCTTCCTAAGATAAGAAGTAGCTTACCTAATGTTTTAAGTGTCCAAGAAGTTGATCTTTTGCTGGATATTCCGCTTAATAATCTTTTTGATTATCGAAATAAAGCGATGTTAGAACTGATGTATGCCAGTGGTCTAAGAGTAGGGGAGCTTATTACTCTTACAACGCGAGATATTGATTTTACTAATAAGTATGTCCGTTGTTTTGGTAAGGGTAGTAAAGAAAGAATCATTCCGGTTAATGATTATGCTTTAAAATATGTTAAGCTTTATTTAGAAAGACGCAATTTGTTTTTGAAAGGAAAGCCAACTGATATTTTATTTTTAAATAATCATGGAAAAGCGATGACAAGGCAAGGTTTTTTATTTAATATGAAAAATATTGCTAAAGAAAAAGGAATTACTAAAAATATTACTCCCCATATGTTAAGACATTCTTTTGCTACCCATATGTTAAATAACGGCGCAGATCTCAGGAGTATTCAGTTGCTTTTAGGACATGAAGATATTGTGACTACTAAAATTTATACACATGTCAGTCAAGAAAAAATTATTAAGGATTATTACAAATATCATCCACTTAATAAATGAAGGAGGAACGCAAAATGAAATTTAATAGGATTTTTTTAATTGTTTTAGACTCATTAGGAGTAGGGGAAGCTTCTGATGCTAAAGAATATGGAGATGTTGGAGCCAATACTTTGAAACATATCAAAGAAAGTTATGACTTATTTATACCTAATTTAAAAAAACTAGGCTTTTTAAGAACTGTTGGTATCATTGATAAGAACGAAGAGCTAGATGCTTATTATACGATTGCTAAGCCTACTAACAAGGGTAAAGATACTTTAAATGGTCATTATGAAATGATGGGAGTAAGGAATGAGGTGCCTTTTAAAACGTTTACAGAGACTGGTTTCCCAAAAGAACTTATCAGTGAAATTGAACGAGTAACTGGTAGAAAAGTTCTTGGCAATAAGGCTGCCAGTGGGACTGAGATTATTAAAGAATTAGGTGAAGAATCAGTTTTGAAACAGGCTTTGATCATCTATACTTCAGCAGATTCTGTTTTGCAAGTAGCTGCTCATGAGAAGATTATTCCAGTTGATTTATTATATAAATATTGTGAAGCAATTAGAAAAATTACCACTAAGGAAGAATGGAAAGTAGGAAGAGTTATTGCAAGACCTTTTATTGGCAGTAATCGCGATCATTTTAAAAGGACTGCTAATCGAAAAGATTTTAGTTTGAGTCCACCGTATCCATCAGTTTTAGATCGTTTGAAAGAAAATAATTACAGTGTTATCTCAGTTGGAAAAATTTACGATATTTTTAATGGCTCAGGTATTACAAAGAAAGTAACTTCACATAATAATAAGGAAGGCGTAGACAAACTATTAGAAATTATGGATAAGAAGTTCACAGGTTTGTGCTTTGTCAATTTAAATGATTTTGATATGCTTTATGGTCACCGTCGTGATGTCGAAGGCTACGCTAATGCTATCGAGGCTTTTGATGTCGATATTCCAGTAATTTTAAATAAGCTTCATAATGATGATTTACTTATTATTACAGCAGATCATGGTAATGATCCAACTTATAAAGGAACTGATCACACTAGAGAAAATGTTCCAGTCATAATTTATAGTAGAATTTTTAAAAATGAAAAAGAGTTATTACCATTTGAGACTTTTGCGGATATTGGAGCGGCAATTTCAGAAAATTTCTCTTTGCCAGAGCCAAGCATTGGTAAGAGCTTCTTAAGAAGAATACTTTATAGTGAAGAAGGAAAAGAGTAGGGGTAGAAATGAAAAAGTTATTTGTAGTAGGGCTATTAGGGATTATTTTGTTACTTACAGGTTGTAATAGTAATATTGTTCCTAAAACAGAATTTAGAATGAATGAGCAAGCTAATATTGATAAAATCGATATTAAACTTACTAAAGCTGTAAGAAGTGACAATAATCTTGAGGTAACTTTTGAAATTACTAATCGTAGAGATAATGCGATTACAATTTCACCTGATAAAAACTTTGTTTTGTATGAGAATAAAACTCAAGTTTTAAATAAGTTTCAAAATTTGAGTAACGTCTTAAAAAAAGATCAGACTGTAATGTATACTTTAAGTTATGATATCTCTAAAAGAGAGTTATATGAGATTTATTTTTATTCAGGCATAGTTGAAAATAATATTAAATTTACTATTGATAGCTTGGATTTCAAAGGACAATAAAAAGTAGCGTAGGGCTACTTTTTTAAATGATTTCAATCTCACAGGTCTGCTTATTAAGTTCGTTAATTACTCGTCTTAGAACATAGTCTTTTTCATTAGGATAGGTACTATAAAATTTAATTAGACGTATCCCTATTGTATTACAGATATTTTGAACTTTTAAATCACGATCTTTTCTTTTGTACTGTTCATGAGTTGCATCGTTAATTTCAATTAAGAGTAGAGGACGTTTAAGATCTTTGGTAAAGATAGCAAAATCAATGTTTCTAAAAAGATCATTATAATAGCGGTTATTATTTTCTTTATAGATGATACTTGCTAAATTTAACTGTGGAATTATAGCATAATTAGGTTCTAATTCTTTTAAAATATTGTAAAATTTATATTCGTATTGGCTCATGATCGGTTTAAGTTTATAGATGGTTGGTTCTTTTGTTGTTTTGCTTTGAAATTCAGTTTCTTCTAGAGGTAACAAATGAAAAAATTTTAGAATTTTATAAATTAAATTTTTCATAATTATTTCCTTTCTTATAAAGAGGGTATAAGTTTATTAATAATTTTAAATTATAGAACTTAGCATAATATCAATTATAATGAGTTTAATTTTATTCCAAAAAAAGCTTATTTTTAAGATTTTGTAACTTAACTTTAAGCTTTTTGATTTTGAATCGAGATGGACAATTAGTCATCTTTTAATAATTCGATTTAAATTAGAAGCTTTAATTTTCTTTAGTATTTTCTTTATTTGAGCCATCGTTTAAGATTTCTTCAAACCTTGGGACAATTCCAATTTTATTTGGCGTATGAATCGGAAATTGATAATAATAACCTGGATAAGGATTTCCTTCGATTACCAATGGTCCATTGTCTGTTACTGCGATATCCCATGCAATATATTTTAAATGATCTTTAATCTTTTCATTAGTAGCAAGTTTAACACATAATTCTTTAGCTTCTTTAAAATATGGAATGACTAATCCTTTTATAGGAACATTAGTAACAGGATGCCTCTCATAGACCTTTAATTCCCCATCACAAGCAGGGTAGAGGATCTTCCCCTTTTCAAGGTCTATCATACTTAACATTCCCCCACTGGAAGTATTATCAACGAATCCCCTATTGCCAATTCTTAAAAAAGCTGTGACAAAAGAAACTTTGTCATTGTGTAAAATAGTAATGATTCTTAAGGTATTAACTGAACCAGGATAAAGTTTAGCCAAATCTTTATGTTGTTTAACAACTTCTTCTAAAAGAGTTAAATTCTTATTCTTTAAATAATCATAGAGTTCTTTATTGGACAACTCCCCTACTTTTATTTTCTCAATACCGTGGCCGCCAGAATCATTATTAGGTTTGGCAATAATATAATCTTTACCTTTTAAAAACTTTTCAAACTCTTCAAATGAAGCTTGTTCAAGGTATAACCAATCTCTTTTTAAATAATCTTTAAATAGCTCATTAAATTCATTTTTATTGTCAAATAAATGCCAATACTCCTTAGAATTTAAAGTAGCAACATAAGTATTATTACGCCCTCTTGTAAGAATAGTCTTCTTCTCCTCTTCAGTCATATCATACATACCAAAAGAATAGTAATCAGTATAACCTGCTTGATGATGTAACATAGTACCAACCATATCAAAAAAGATACCTATCCTATTCTTTTTTGTTTTTCCATAGACTTTGTCTATTGTCTTAAACATCTTTTTATAGTCCATATCTTTAAGTCTTGTAATTAAATATTTAAATTTTCCCATTTTTGTTCCTCTTAATTAAAAACTGTTGTTTCTTGAAATAATCTCTGCTATTTTTTCAAATACTTCTTTAGAATTTTTATCATTGATCGTCGTATAACCAAGTTCTTTTAAAGCTAGTGATTTAAAATGATTAAGTTCCTGGGTTCTACTTAATTTTTCTTCTTTGCGCTTTTCAATTTCCATTTCAAACTTCTTATGTGATTCGCTTACTTTGCTACGGGATGCCGTACCATTGTGATATAAAGTGATCGCAGAATATAAAATACCTTCAAAAGTATACTGTTTATCCTCATCATAATAAAATTCAAAAGGATCGACTAAACCGTTAGCTTTAGCCATGTAAACTAAAATATATTTTAATTCATCAACCTGTTTCATAATCTGTAAATACTGATATAAATATTTGATTGTTTGAATTGAAAAACCACCATTTTTAGCCAGTAAGTTATCCTTTAAAAAGATAATAAAATCACTTAAGATCTCTTGTTCTTTTTTATTTAGGCCACGGAAATCTTGATTAATATCTTTACCTAATCCTTTCATGAGACCATCGGCAACTCTTTCTTCAACTTCTCTTATAAAGTTATCATCTATTTTAATATTTTGTAATTCTTCTTCACTATTTACTCCGAATAAAGAGAATAATTTATTTTGTTTATCTTTAGGTAAATCTGTTATATTTGGCAAAGCTAAATAATTGTATAACATCTGTCTTGAAACTCCTAAATATTTAGCTACCTGAACTTTGGATAAGCCACATTCATTAATAATTTGATTTACATAATTCATATTGTCATCTCCCTACTCTATTCTAACAAAGTTGTCAACTTTTGTCTAGCGGAATTAAAGATGTCTTGAAAAATTTTAAAAATCCTGATGTATAAAAAAAGAAGACTTTAATCTTCTTTAGGCAATAAATACCAAAGTGGCTTATTATCTTTGCGCACTTCTTTAATAATGCCACTGCCAAGACAGCGACCATCTTCTTGATATAAAGCACATAATTGCCCTGGTGTGACACTTTTTGCTTTATCGTAACTAACTAATATTTCCTGGTCGTTCAAATAAGTTAATCTAACTGGAACATCTTTGCTTCTATAACGGAATTTAGCATTACATTTTTCTATTTTCTCATCTGTATTTAAAACTAAACTATCGATAATACAACTATCTGAGAAAAGATAAGGATTATCTTCACCAACAGCAGTATATAAAATATTCTTCTTTAAATCTTTGCCAACGACAAACTGTCTTTCTAAATTGCCACCAATATTTAAACCTCTTCTTTGACCAATGGTATAATACATAAGACCAATGTGCTTACCAATTACTTTGCCAGTAGCAATATCAACTATATCACCAGGTAAATTAGGTAAGTAATTTTCTAAAAAATCTTTAAAATGACGTTCGCCAATGAAACAGATTCCTGTAGAGTCTTTTTTATCTTTTGTAATTAAATCATAATCTGAAGCTATTTTTCTTACCTCTTTTTTATTTAGATCACCAATGGGAAATAAGACATTTTCTAACTGTTCACTAGTAAGTTGGGCTAAAAAATAAGTTTGATCTTTATTTTCGTCAAGACCTTTATAGAGCTGATGATCAACAATTCTCGCATAATGACCTGTAGCAATGTATTTAGCACCTAATTTTTTGGCTTCTTTAACAAAATAGTCAAACTTAATATATTTATTACACATGACATCAGGATTAGGAGTACGACCTTTTTTTAACTCATCTAAAAAATAAGTAAAGACATAATCCCAATATTCTTTAACAAAGTCGACGCGATAAAGAGGAATACCCAGTTTTTCACAAACTGCTTTAGCATCATTATAATCCTGCTCTTGAGTACAAATATTATTATTAAGAGTAGGATTACCTTTAATATCATTATTTACTAAACTATCCCAGTTACGCATAAAAAGTCCGATAACCTCGTAGCCTTGCTTTTTTAATAGTAAAGCAGCCACTGATGAATCGACGCCTCCTGAGATGCCTACTACAACCTTTTCCATTACTAATCACCAACAACATTATACTCTATTTTATAAAATTTGTAAAAATTTTTATCATAAAAGGATTAACAAAAACCTCTAAGATACTGTAGACTACTGTTATTATTACTGCAAATATTAAAACATTGAAATATTTCTTCATCGCTTTTTGTAAATTGATCTCTTGTTTTAAAAAAAGATGTTTAAATAATTGAGCACTGAATTTAATAGCAAAAAAAGTGATGAAATAAAAAAGTAAAATATAGACTAACTTGCTAGGAAAAAGGTAAGAAATAAGAGCAAAGATCCCATTATAACCATAAGAATTAAAAATTCCTGAAATAGTAAAACCAATACTGAAAAAATTAAAGAAATATAAGATAATTATGACAATTATACCAACAATACTAATTCCTAAAATCCAAACTAGAAATGTATAAGATAAGTTTTCAAATAAAGAGTCTAAAAACAATTTAAAGTAGTCGTACTCTTCTTTTAAAGTAAAACTTTCTTTAATATTATTAACGATCTCTTGTTTGGCTGTCTCATCTAAAAACTGAAAGAAGATGAATCCTAAAATAATACTTACTACAGCGAATGAAATTAAGAATATTGTCAGATTTTTTAAAGTAAAGTACTTTTTAAACTTTTTAAAACTTAATTTGTGTTCTTTTTTGCTTCTATTTTTTAGGACCATTCTCATCTTATCACCTAATTCATCATACGAAATAATTTTTTAAATATGTTATACTTAATTAGACAAAATAGTATAATGATGTTATAATATTTATGAATTGGAGGAAAAGAAATGAATAAAAAAGTGCAAAAAGTAGTAATTATCATTATGTTTTTAGTAATGATTATCTCTTCCATAGCGACAATTGTATATTATTTCATCTAAAAGCCATACTAATAATGGTTTTTTTATGGAGGAAATATGTTAGCACTTTGTTTAAAGATCTTTTTTGTAAGAATTATTGATGTTTCTTTAGGTACTTTTAGAACACTTACGACGGTTAAGGAGAAAAATGTCTTAGCTAGTTGTATCGGTTTTTTTGAAGTTTTGGTCTGGTTTTTGATTGTCAAAGAAGCTTTAAATACAGAATCGAACAGTATTTGGATCGGAGTTAGCTATGCTCTTGGGTTTGCAACTGGTACTTATATTGGTGGTTTTCTTTCCAATTTACTTATGAAAGAGACTTATATGGTACAAATTATCACTGATAAATTAAGTAGCAAGATGACTAAAGAATTACGAGATAATGGTTATGCTCTTTCTATTTTAAAATTAGAATCGAGTGCTGAACATCCTAAACATCTTATTTATATTGGTCTTAACAAAAGGCGGCTATCAAAGTTAGAAAAAATAGTTTACAAATATGATAAAAAAGCTTTTATTGTTATTAATGACACCAAAAAAGTGGCAAACGGATATTTTCCGAATGCCATTACTAACGCTAAATAATTTATTTATGAATTTCAAAATAAAAGGTGGTACCTTTCTTTTTTTCGCTTAAAACGCCGTATTTGCAGTGATGATTCTCTAAGATCTGTTTAACAATTGATAGACCTAGCCCAGTTCCAAACTTATTGCGCTTATGATTTTTGTTAATTTGGTAATATTTATCCCAGATAAGATCGATCTCTTTTTTGTCGATACCTTTACCGGTGTCGATCACTTCGATTAAAACAGTCTCTTTTTTATTAGTTTGGCGAATGGTAATTTTCTTATCATCACCTGTATAGTTAACAGCATTATTAATTAAGTTATAGACAACTTGTTCTAATCTTTTGACATCGCCAGTTACAAAGGCTTCTTTTTTACAATCAAAAATAAACTGATAGCCCTCTTTTTCTAAAATGTCATAACGTCTTAAAATGTTCTTGATCATTTTGCTAATATTAAATCTTTCCATCTGCATTGGGTAAGCTCCAGCTTCAATTTTAGATAGCTCTAAAATGTCTTCGACTAAAAGGCTTAAACGATCAACTTCTTCAATGATTATATTTAAATCGGCCTCTCTTTTTTCTTTATTATCAGAATTTAAATCTTTAATCGCATAGGCGTAGGCTTTAATCATCGTAAGTGGCGTCTTTAGATCGTGACCGACATTAGCCATTAGTTCTGTACGTAGTTTATCATTGCTTTCCAATTCTCTAACTGCATCATTTAAAGTTTCTGAAAGTTCAACGATCTCTCGTGGCGTATCATCAAGTGGAAGATTAATATCGTATTCTTTCTTACCGATCTTCTTAGCAGCTTGATTAAGTTTAATAATTGGATTAGATAACTTTCTAGAAATAAAGTAAGAAATAATGATCGCTATTAATAAAACGATAATAGCTACTACGATAAATTGACTCTTTAAAATAGTGACACTACTATCAAGAGGTACTAAAGAAGTAGAAATAAAAATATAAGTATTATTGCCTAAGTTTTCTGCTAATACTAAAGTATTATTGTTAAAATTAGGATTGATGATCTCAGCACTTTTGCTAGTTGTCTTGCCGGAAATAAAATCGCTTTTGAAGTTTTTAAAAGCTGTGCTGTTCATAGAAAGACATTTTTTATTATAGTAAAAAGATGAGTAACTATCCTCGCCTTCTTTTACTACTTCGATACAAATATCGTTATTGATAGAATAAGAGTCGAACGTTTCTTTATAATTAGTATCATATGACTTGACTAAGACGCTCATCGAAGCAATCAGTGACTGAGTCTTTTCAAGTTTATAATAAGTGTTTAGAAATACTCTTTGGAAAATCCAAAGAAAGATCAAAATCAAAACAGCAAAGATCATTAAATATATTAAAATATATTTAGCAATGCTTATCTTATTTGATTTCAAACTTATAACCTAGCCCACGGACTGTTTTAATTAAATCACGGTATTTACCAATACTATTTCTAAGCATTTTAATATGCGTATCAATGGTGCGATCATCACCATAGAAGTCATAACCCCAAACCTTGTTTAAGAGTTGCTCTCGTGATAAAGCTACATTTTTATTCTCTTCAAGGTAAAGTAATAATTCATACTCTTTAGGAGTTAAAACGATCTCCTTATCATCAATATAGACAGCATGACCGATCTTATCTATTTTTAATCCTTGATAGATGAAAAGATCTTCTTTTTGCTCTGATCTTTTTAAAACAGCTTTGATTCTAGCAATTAACTCTCTTGGACTAAAAGGTTTAGTAATATAATCATCAACTCCCATATCAAAACCTAATAATTTGTCTTTTTCTTCTGCACGAGCTGACAAGATAATAGTAGGAATATTTTTAATTTTTTTAATCTGCTCATAAGCACTAAAACCATCTAATTTAGGCATCATGAGATCAAGAATAATAATATTGACATCTTCATCCTCTACTTTTTCGATCGCTTCATAACCATTAGTGGCTTCAACAACATCATAACCTTCATGGTTACAGTACTCTTTAATTATATTCCTTATTAAATCCTCATCATCT
>USBW01000005.1 GCA_900553045.1 uncultured Mycoplasmatota bacterium
TATTTTGACAGTATAATGTAAAGGAGTACCGAAAATGAAATGATAGATTTTATTAATGTGTTGGAAACTACTTTTTGTGCTGATTCATCATCAATTTGGCAACTTTTAGGTCATGTAGTTAATATTGTTAAGATAGTTATTCCAATTATTATTATTTTATTTGCTATGTTAGACTTAGGTAAGGCTGTTATGGCTGGTAAAGAAGATGAGATCAAGAATGCTCAAAAAATGCTTATTAAGCGTTTGATTTATGGTGTAATTATTTTCTTTGTTGTGACTATAGTTCAAACAGTTTTCAATTTGATTGGTCAAAATATTAATGGTGGCGAAGGTGATTCTGGTATTTGTATGGCTTGTGTGTCTGATCCAAATGGTGATAAATGTGAGGCTGCAGTTGCTGGTTCAGGTGGTCCAACTGCTGGATAGGACTTGTTTATTGGAATGACAAAATTTGTTTTTAGTTATGTAAATAAGTGTAGTTTTATTAATAAAAGTAGTGTATTGAAATGCACTGCTTTTATTTGCAATATTTATTAATTGTTTTTTACGAGCAATCAAATAATGCTCGTTTTTTAATTATATTTTTAGTTTTTATAGTTGTTATTATCGAATAGTTTTGATATAATCTAAATTGAGATTTACTATCTTCTGAAAAGAGGCTTGATTATGAAAAATAAATTCTTTTGGTTACTTTTAGTATTCTTTGTTTTCCCTTTTATAGTAAAAGCAGACTATACTTGTAATTATCAAAATAATTTTAGTTTTACTTTTAATAGTGATAGAGAGTTGACATATAATTCAAATTATAAATTGTGTAATTATAATGATAGTGATAGTTGCAATTTGAGTTCTACTACTAATAATTATTATGGTTTCAATGCAATGAGATATATTAATAATAATCATAGTTGCCCTCCGTATGTAGTTTTAGTAGGTAACTCAAGAGTTGCTATCTTTGCAGGAAGTCAAGATAGTGCTGATTTTTTAGTTAAAAATCATTTTCCTAGTGGTGTTATTTCACAATTAAACGCTTCTTCTTCATCTAGCAATATATTTAGTCCTGTTGATAGTGATGAAGATCCGGTAGAAGATGTTCAAAAACCTGACATTACATATACTGCTGAAGAGTGTAGAAAGCTTATTTTAGGTGAACAATTAGCTGAAATTTTAGATGGCATTTTTACTTTTGTTTTGATTGCAGTACCTATATTAACAATTGTTTTAATAATTAAAGATATGGTGTCTGCTGTTGCTGCTTCAAAAGAAGATGATATGAAGAAGGCTCAAAAGAACGCTATTTTTAGAATAATAATTGCTGTTGCGATATGTTTAGTGCCAGTTATTGTAAATACTGTTTTAAATATAATTGGCTTTACTTCTGGTACATGTGGAATAGGATAGGTGAGTAAAATATGGAAGGTATACTTACAGAGTTAGTTGGAGGCTTGTATCGATTTGTAGCTATGTGTTATGGATTGGTAAGAGAATTATCTACTTGTATTAGTTTGGAAGATTTAAATCTTGATGGTTTTGGTAATACTATTTATACGTTAGTTGGTATATTTATGTTATTTAGGCTTACTGTATCATTACTCAATGCTCTAATTAACCCGGACAAGATTCATGATGGTAAAACTGGTGTTGGTAAAATTCTTACTAGAATAATGGTTTCTTTAATATTGGTGCTGGGAGGTCCTTTTATTTTTGATTTACTTTTGGATATTCAATCAGCCATTGTTGATCCGGAAGGTAGTGCTAGTATTCTTAATTTATTTGGTAGTGATCATTCAAGTATTAATATGTTTCCAACTTCATCTGAGGAAGAAATAAATGTAAATCCACCAGTTAGTGATGAAGAAGATGATAATTTTAGTCCATATGAAAATGTGCTTCCTGATAATGATAATGTTGGGGTGGGTACATTCACTTGCTATTATGTTTATACTACTTTTAATAAGACAATAGGAGAAGGTACTGAGGCTATTGATAATGTGTTTACATATCATGATATTGTAGGTGTAACGTTTACGGAAGATAGTAGCTATGATAATCGTGGTTTTGATGGCATTGAAGCAGGAGTTGGAATATGTAATAATAATTCTAGTTGTGCTGGATATGGCTGGTATACGAGTTTTTTTGCTCCAGAGATTAGAAGTGCTGGAGGTACAATCTATAGAAGTAATTTGCAATTTAATAATATGCATACTAAGTATGATAGTAATAAAGATAGAAATTCAGGCTCTGTTATAGACAACCATAATTGTAACAATATGTTGTATGACGTTACTTGTCAAACTACTAATGGAGTCACTACTTGTTCAAGTTATGAAGGTACTTCTCTTTGGAATAACAATAGTGACGATAATAATTACGGAATATCATTTTTATTTGACAAGTTTCAAGATCATGATGAAGCTCATTTCTTTTTATACGGTTCAAGAACTATAGATGAACTTTTATCAAAAATAAGACAGTTTTCAAACAGTTTTACTATTACAGAAACTGGTAGTTCTTATGGACATGTTAGAGAAACAGTTTTAAATTTTGCGTTGCCATCTACGCTAGCTGATGCTTCTAGAGATGATGTTTTGCAAGATGGTGAATTAGCTATGTCTAATTTAAATACTGATATTGAAGCTGTAGATTTAGCTTTTGCTAAAAATTTGGCAAGTATTTTTGTGGAAAAGAGTCCTGAGTTTGATGAGACAGCTGATGGTGCTACTTTGGACTTATTCGTAGTTAATGCTTCAGCTGATAAAATGGTTGGAGAACTTTGGTCAGATGAAAGAATCAGTTTAAACTGGTTTATGGCTTTGATTATGGGAATAGTAGCTATTGTTTATTTACTTGTTATTGCTATTGACGTAGTTGTTCGTAATTTTAAACTTTTAATACTACAATTAATTTCACCAATTGCTTTTATAAGTTATATAAACCCTGAGGATAAGATTTTTGATAACTGGAAAAAGCAATATATTGGTGCATATTTAGACTTGTTTTTAAAACTGCTTGCTTTAAATTTAGGTATGTATGCTTGTTCGCAATTAATAACCTTATTGTGGGATAACGGTACTACTAATATAATAGCTTCGATTGCAGTCTTATTAGGTGCTTGGACATTTGTTAAAATAGCTCCAAACTTTATATCGAAAATATTTGGTATTCAAGAAATGGCTGGTACTTTAAAAGATTCTTTCAAAACATTAAAAACTGCTATTGGTGCAGGAGCAGGTCTTGCTATTGGTGGAGCTATGGGAGCAGTTTCTGGTTTAGGAGCTGGTGGTACAATTGGCACTTTAGCTACTGGAGCAGTAGGCGGTGCTGTTTCTGGTTTATTATCAGGAAGAAAAGGAAAAATATTTGAAGGTGGACAGAAGCAAGTACAGCGTAGTAAAGCTACTAGAGAAGCCAATTTGGCTGGTTCTACAGCTTTGGGGCGTATGCGTGCTCGTGTTGGTAGTGCTTTAGGTGTTTCTGCTTATGATAATGATCAACGTATTGTTAATGCTTATGAAGATCTATCTAAGCAGCACAAGGCTTATGATAGCCATATTGAAGGAGAAATTCTTAAAAAAGATTATTTTGGAATGCAACAAGACCGTAAAGAGTTGGATTATATTGAAAGAACTGGTAGAGATTATAGTGGGAGACGCTATACACGTCAAGAAATTGCTGATAAGAATAAAGCTTATGCTGATAAATTGGATTTAGCAAAAGCTTATTATACTGCTGGCTTAAGCTGGGGAGATAATAAGGGTATTAATGATGATGTCGTTGCTCAAAATATGAAACGTACATATGATATTTCTCTTGATAGTTATAGGAGTAAGTATGGTGAGTTTAGTCGTGTTGATGAAAATGGAAAGCCTATTTTTAATTCACTTTCAATTAATGATAAAGATATTAAAAAAACGCTTGAAAATTCTAGTGTTAACAAGCAAAATTTGGATTCATATGTTAATTCAAAGGTTCTTGAAAATAATGTTGAACTTTCTAATATGCGTGATAGTATTAATAGTTTTTCTCAAAGAGATCCAAATACGTTAACCAATGATGAAAGATCTAACTTACATAATTTGCAACGTCAATATCAAGAAGCTTTGGATAGAGCAACTAGTGATTATATTGCTAATCAAGATCAATTGATGCAAAGTAACCCAACAGCAGCTGACACAAGATATGTTGAATTAAAAGGCCTTGTAAATAATGAAAATCTTTTTGATGCTCATAGATTAGTTTCTGATAGTCCTAGTGTGGTTAAGCGAAATTTAGACACATATGTTAATTTGAAGGTTCATGAAGGTAACGCAGAACTTTCTAGTATGCGTGATAGTATTAATAGTTTTTCTCAAAGAGATCCTAATACTTTAACTGATATTGATCGCTCTAATTTACAAAATTTACAACGTCAATATCAGGAAGCCTTGGATAGAGCAACTAGTGATTATATTGCTAATCAAGATCGCTTGATGCGAAGTAATCCTACAGTGGCTGATACACAATATGTTGAATTAAAAGGTGATTTAGATTTGGCTACTAAAATTGAGAATACAGCTAAAACAACTAGAGCTAATTACAAGAGTGTTAAAAAATCAAGAGAAAATGCTCAGTCAAACTTTACGTCTTCGACAAGCTTTTTCAAGCATAAAATTAATGCTGAAAGTATTAATAAAAAGGGTAAATAGAAAGGGGTTGATAAAGTATGAATAGGGCATATTTGGTTCCGGCTAACAGTAAGAAACAAAATTTAATTTTTGGTTTCTTACTGCCAGTTGATGCCATTATTTTAGGAATTGGAATAGCTATTACTTTTTTGCTACTGATGATTTTTCCTGTTACTGAACTTTGGGGTGTGATAGTTACACTTCTACCAGCTTTAATAGCAGGGTTCTTGGTTTTTCCGGTACCTAATTATCACAACTCAAGAATTTTGCTTAGAGAGATATATTATTTCTACTTTAAATCAAGAAGAAAATATGTATGGAGAGGTTGGTGTTATAAATATGAACAATCAGACGAGCAATAGCCAGATGAATAATAGTTCATTAAAAGTACAAAGTGGTGGTAATAGCAGTAAATATAGTTCTAAAATGCGTCCTTTGCCACGGAATGTTCAAAATAATCCTAAATATACAGAAAACTGGATTAATGTTAAAGCTATCAACAATGGTATTATCTATAACGATCGTAATGAAATGGTTACTGGCGTAAAAATACAGCCTAAAAATATTTTTATTTTAGATTCATATTCCATGGATAATACTTTGACTGGACTTATGAATTTCTACAATACAATTGATTATGAATTTTGGATTTTAGTAATCGACCGTCCAGTTGACATTACTATGTATGAATCAGAATTACAAATACTATTTGGTAATACATCAGATCCTCGTAGGAGAAAATTAATATCTCAGGATTTGGATAAAGCTGACTACTTTAAAAACAATAACGTAGTTGATATCGAATACTATTTGTTATTTAAAGAAAAGAATATGGAGATGCTTCAAAAAAAGGTTCGTAACCTAATTAATGGTTTTGCTTCTTGCGGTATGTCTGCTAGTCAGGCATCAAATGAAGATTTGCGTGTTATTATTGACAATATCTTAAATAGTGGTAAAAAATTTGAATCTGGGGCGGTGGGAATATAATGAGTTTATTTAAAAGTGAAGTTGCACCAAAAGGCTTAGAATTTAATTCAAATGATATAGTTATTAGCGATCGCTATATGACTATTTTAACAGTGGTTTCATATCCACGTAGAATTGGTATTGGGTATCTTTCTAATATTACTAATAGTATTCCTGGTGTTAAAATAGCTATTAAACATATACCTGTTCCTTTTTCGACTTTGTCAAAATTATTAAATAAAGAATTAGCTGATTTACGTACTAGATATCAAGAAGAAAATGATAGAACAGCTCAGGAGCGTATAAGACAAGATTATGATACCTTAGAGACATTTATTCAACAGCTTGCCTCTAATCAGTCAAAGGTTTTTGACTTTCAGATGCACATAATTGTAACGTCTGATACTAGAGAAAACTTAGAAATTAGAAAAATGCAGATTAAGAACTTATTGGATTCTATTCAACTTAGAGCTATTCCTTTACGTTTTGAGCAGGAAAAAGTCTTAAAATCTATTTTACCATTTTTTCCAAAGCAAGATGTTGAAGAACGTATTGGAACAATAATGCCAACTCCTACTATGGCTGGTATGTATCCTTTTGTTTTTGATAGTATTAAAGATCCTGGTCCTTCAACTTTATTAGGAGTTGACTTCTCAGGTGGTGTAGTCTTATTCAACCAATTCTTATATCAAAGACGTAAAGAACATAATCGTAATAATGCTAATATGATTATGTTAGGTACTTCTGGTAGTGGTAAATCAACAGCTGCTAAATTATTAGTTAGAAGTGCTATTAGAAATGGTTATCAAGTTGTAGCAATCGATCCTGAAAATGAGCTTAAAGAACTTGTAGAAGCTTATGGTGGTAGTGCTATTGACCTTGGTAAAGGTGGAGAATTTGGTCTTATTAATCCTCTTGAGGTCTTAATAGATGCCGATGATGATGAAATAAAGCAGGGTCTTGGCTATACCGTTCTAACTAAAACTTTACAATTTTTAAAAGCTTTTATGAAGTATTATGATCCTTCAATTGAAGAAGATGTTTTAAATCTTTTCATTGAGCTCGTTCAAGAGACTTATCGTCGTTTTGGTATTGATTTCAATACTGATTTTTCTAGATTTACTCCAGAAAATTATCCAACTTTTGATGATGTTTATGCGACGATTCGTGGTAAACTTATCTCGATGGCAGACTTAACTCATGAGCGTGATATTATGGAACGTCTTGAGTTAAAAATTCGCCCATTGACTAACGAACTTCGTTTCTACTTTAATGGTCATACAACAATTAATTCTGATACTAGTATTATTTCTTTAAATATAAAGGAGTTAATGAATGCTGATGTTAATGTCCGTAATGCTTTGTTCTTTAATGTTTTAAAATATGCTTGGAGTTTATGCTTAGACTCTTCTGTTAACACAGTATTGATGGTTGATGAAGCTCACGTTTTACTATCAGGTGGTAATGTTTTAGGAGCTGACTTTTTAGCTCAGATCCAACGTCGTAGCCGTAAGTATAACACAGGTAATATTATCATTACTCAACAGCCAAGCGACTTTACACCACAGGCAGTTATTACACAAGGAAAAGCTATTTTTGATAATGCTTCTTATTATTTAATTATGGGCTTGCGTAAACAAGCAGTCGATGACTTAGCATTATTAATTGACCTTAATGATAACGAGAAGGAAAGTATTAAAAGATATGGTCAAGGAGAAGCTTTGTTTGTCTGTGGTAGTCGTAGAATGCGCATGAGTATTATTGTAACACAAGAAGAATTAGATTCCTTTGGTAGTGGCGGAGGATTATAATCCTTAAGTAGGGAGGTTATTTTATGAAATGGAAATTAAAAGCAAAACCCCAAGATTGGCTCATATTTTTCTGTTTTGCTATTCTACTACTATATTTAATTTGTGTAGCAGTAGTTAATATTCATCAACTTTCAATTGATGCTACTTTTGCAGGTTTAAATCCTTTTCCTGCTTTTTCTAGTGAGCTAATTGGAGCAACAATTTTATTTTATGTTGGAGCCTTAATTTTCTTATTTGGTTCAGTCTCATCTTACTTCTTTGATAAAGAAAAGGGTTTTGGTATTTCTTTTGGTCCTAAAGAAGAGAAGGGGTACTCTAGATGGACTAAAGATAAAGAAATGAAAAAGACTCTAAAAGAAGTAAATATTAAAGATGATTATTATGAATACGCAGGTTTTCCAATTGTTAATGATGGTATTCATATGTGGGTTGATGATGGGGAGTCTCACAATTTAGTTATTGGTTCTACTGGTACTGGTAAAACTCAATGTATTATTCATCCTTTAGTCAAGATTTTAGCTAAAAAAGGTGAGTCAATGATCGTTACCGATCCTAAGGGTGAAATCTATCGTGAAAGTGCTAGTCTTTTGAAAGAAAAAGGTTATAAAATTGTCATTTTAAACTTTCGTGATCCACAGCGTGGTAACTGTTGGAATCCTCTTTCTTTGCCTTATAACTTGTACCGTAATGGAAATAGTGATAAAGCGATGGAATTACTTGATGACTTGGCTGCTAATATCTTGTATGATGAAGCAGGTGGTGCTAGCAAAGATCCTTTCTGGGAGAAGACTGCTTCTGACTTCTTTGTAGGTCTTGCTCTAGGTCTTTTTGAAGATGCTAAACCTGAAGAGATCAATATCAATAGTATTTCTTTAATGGCTACTTTAGGGGATGAAAAGTTTGGCCCAAGAAGTAGTTATTTAAAAGAATATTTTAATGATAAAGATCCTGCTGGAGCTGCATATACTTGTGCTTCTGGTACTGTTTATGCTCCTGAGGATACTAAAGGTTCAATCGTTTCTACCTTTAAACAAAAAATTCGTCTTTTTGCTTCACGTGAAAATTTATCAGAAATGCTAGCTAATAGCGACTTTGATATGGCAAATATTGGTAAAGAAAAGACTGCAGTATTCATGATTATTCAAGATGAGAAAAAGACCTATCATGCTTTAGCGACAATCTTTATTAAACAATGTTATGAAACTTTGATCGATGTTGCACAAAACACTTCTAAAGGTGAACTTCCTGTCCGTACTAATTTCATTCTTGATGAGTTTGCTAACATGCCACCTTTAAAAGACATTACTACCATGATTACAGCAGCTCGTTCTCGTTTGATTCGTTTTACGATGATCATTCAAAACTTTGCACAACTTGATGCTGTTTATGGTAAAGAAAATGCTCAGACTATTCGTAGTAACTGTAACAACTTACTTTACTTACTTACTACCGAGCTTGCTGCTTTAAAAGAAATTAGTGAACTATGTGGTGAGGTTAAAGTTAAAGTAGGTAAAGGGGATAAAGAAAGAGAAGAGACTCGTCCTTTAGTTACTGTTTCTGACTTACAGAAAATGAAACAGTTTGAAGCTATTATAATTAGGACAAGAATGAATCCATTTAGAACTAAATTGAAAGCAAACTTCCAAATCGACTGGGGAATTAAAAAAGGTGAAGCTGACCCATTTGTTCAAAGAGAGAAAAAACCAGTAGCAGTTTTCAATTTAAAAAATTATGTTAATGAAAAAAGACAAGCTAGTAACCCATTCATGGGAGCATCTGGGGGCTTTAATCCATTTATGAATAATTCTAATCCTTTTGCAGGTTTTAATAATCCTTTTATTAGCAATCCTAATCAAGATGAGGTTGCAAACTCTAATTTAAAGACTCCTAACGTTCCTTTAAATGTTGATGAATTAGTCAAAAGGATTGATGAGAAGATTGCTGAACTTGAGAAGGAAGAACAGGAAAAAGAAGCAATCTTAAAGAAAAATGCTAAAAGTTTTGACTCTTCGAAAGAAAAAGACTTTCAAGAAGCATCTGCTTCCTTTAAATCTAATGATAGCCAATATGAAGATATAAATCTTGATTTCGATTACGATAATGATAGTACAAATGCTTTTGAAAATAATAAAGACGTTGAATTAGAAGCTCCTACGATAGAGGAAAATAATGAAGATGTAAGTGATATTTATAAAAATTCAACAAAGATTAAAATTACTGATGATCAATTTTTTGACGATTTCTTTGATGGTTAGAATTAAATCTTGAAGTTTTTTCAAGATTTTCTTTTAGAAAAAAACAAGGAGGTTAATATGGGATTTTTTAGTCGCTTAAAAGAAACATTTAAAAAGAAAGAAGAAAAAAAAGAAGAACAATTTCATATCTATGAAAAAGGTCTTAGCAAAAGTAGAACAGGCTTTGTATCAAGTCTTATTTCTCTTACTAATAAATATCATAAAATTACTTTAGAATTCTTTGATGAATTAGAAGAAATCTTAATAATGGCCGATCTTGGGGTCAACACCGTAATGAAATTTATGGATCGTTTAAAAGAACGTGTCAATAAAGAACATATTGAAAAACCTAGTGATCTTAAAGAGATCATTGTTGATGAATTATTTATCATCTATGTTCAAGATGAGATATTAAGCAATAAAATAAATTACAGTACCACTGGTCCTACTGTTATTTTAATGGTTGGTGTCAATGGAGTAGGTAAGACTACTACTATTGCTAAACTAGCTAAAAAAGAACTTGATAAGGGTAAAAAAGTCTTATTAGTAGCAGGGGATACTTTTAGAGCAGGGGCTAAAGAACAACTAGAGACCTGGGCTATTAAATTAGGCTGCTCTTTTGTTGGTAGCGAAACCAGTAAAGATCCCGCTAGTGTGGTTTATGATGGTTTAAAAAAGGCTCAAGAAGAGAATTTTGATGTTGTTTTTATCGATACAGCTGGTCGTTTACAGAATAAAATCAATTTAATGAAAGAACTTGAAAAAATTAATAAAGTAATTACTAATTTTATAGGTTCTAAGCCTCAGGAAACTCTTTTAGTGATCGATGCTACTACTGGTCAAAATGGGATCAGTCAAGCTAAAGTTTTCAAAGAAGTCACTGACATTACGGGAATTGTTTTAACTAAACTTGACGGTACGGCTAAAGGTGGAATCGTCTTGGCTATTAAAGATGAAGTTGGTATACCAGTTAAATATGTTGGCATGGGCGAGGGTGCAGATGATTTAATTTCTTTTGATATTGAAGAGTACATCTATGGCCTATTTAAGGATATGATCTAATGCAAGAACGTGTATATTTAGGGATCCTTTACGATTACTATGGTGAACTTTTATCAGCTAAGCAGCAGGAGTATTTTGAAAAATACTATTTTGCCAATCTTTCTTTACAGGAGATCGCTAGCCTTTTTCAAGTTTCTCGTAACGCTGTTTTTAAACAGGTAAAAAAAGCTGAACAAGAGTTGTTAGCTTTTGAAAACAGTTTGCATCTTTATACTAAAGATCAGGAGCTTGAAAAAATTATTAAAGAAGTTTCTGATCCTTTATTGAAAGAAAAGTTAGAAAAATTATTAAAATAAAAAAAGTAGATAAAAAATATCTACCTTAGTAGCACTTTCAGTGTTACTTTTTTTATATGACAATCGCAATCATATTGCTAGAACCTTTGTTAACAACTTTAGACATGGTCTGTTGAAATTTATAACGAATATTTTCCGGCATCATGGCTATTTTCGACTGAATACCTTCTTGAACGATGACGTCTAAACTTCGACCAAAGATTTCAGAATTCCAAATATTATTAGGATTAGTTTCATTATCCTTCATCAGATAATCAATAAGCTCTTTACTTTGCATCTCAGATCCGATGATCGGTTCAAAGGTTGATTCTACATCTACTCTTATCATATGAATAGAAGGGGCTGTTGCTTTAAGTTTAATACCATAACGATTACCTTGCTTAACTATTTCTGGTTTGTCTAGTTTCATATCTTTTAAAGTTGGATTAGCTACCCCATAACCGGTTGCTTTAACCATTTTTAATGCTCCTTTTACTTGATCATACTCTTCTTTAGCTTCTTTGTAATCTTGGAATAAAGCCAGCAGGTTAGCTTTAGTTTTGACTTCAGTTCCCATCATTTCTGTTAGGACTTGATTAAATAAATTATTAGGAGCCTCAAGGGTTATAGTAATGATTCCTGTGGCCGGATTTACTTCTGAAAGATATGCTTCTTTTATGTATTCACAATCACTAAAATGATTGATAATAGTATCGACATCTCTTAATTTATTTACTTCGACAACACTTTCTTTAATCTTTTCAATATAAACTTTTTTAATATAATGATTGTGATTTAAAATAGCAATCCATTCAGGCATTCTTACTTTGGCTTCTAAAACTGGGAATTCATATAAAGCTTCTTTTAAAATTTCATAAGTATCTTTTTCATTCATGGATAAGACATCCATTGCTAGAACTGGTACTTGATAACTTTCTCTTAATTCTTGAGCTAGTTTTTCTGTATTTGGATTAGTAGGGTGGGTACTATTTAAGACCATAATAAATGGTTTATTGATACTTTGTAATTCTTCGACGACTCTTTTTTCGGCATCTAGGTAGTCTTCACGGTCAAATTCGCCGATTGAGCCATCAGTTGTGATGATAATACCGATTGTTGAATGATCTCTAATTACTTTTTCTGTACCGATTTCTGCAGCTTCTACAAAAGGGATCTCATCATTGTACCATGGAGTTTTGACCATGCGTGGACCATTTTCATCTTCATAACCCTTAGCTTTGTCGATGACGTAGCCAACACAGTCAACAAGTCGCATATTGCATTCCATCTTATCAATTTTAATCTTAGCAATATTATTAGGGACAAATTTTGGTTCGATGGTCATGATCGTCTTACCACCTGCTGATTGTGGGATCTCATCCAAAGCACGCTTTTTCTCAAACTCATCTTCAATGTTAGGAATTACTAAAGTCTCTAAAACCTTTTTAATAAAAGTAGATTTACCTGTTCTTACCGCCCCAACTACTCCTAAATAAATATTTCCGCCGGTTCTTAAGGCAATATTTTTTATTATTTGCTGTTTGTCCATTTATTTCATCACTCTCTTTCTAGTTAATTTTATGTCTTGATAAAACTAATAGAACAAAATAAAAAACGGTTTTACCCGTTTTAAGCAGTTATTGTTTTAGGATCACCGTTGGCTCCGTAAACGCTAACTTTTATTTTAAAGGTTTTCGATTGTAAAATTGCTGTATGCGATTTATTATCTTCAGAGTCACTGATCGTTAAATTGTCTTCAAAAGAATAATCATTATCTAACCAAAGTCTTAAACGATAATAATGAGTTGCGGTACCACTGGTATTATCAAAAGTAAATTTGTTAGTAGCTAGTAATAAATTATTTGAGTCAGGATCATAACTTAAAGTATCAATATCAAAAGGAACTAAATTAGAAACTAGAGTAGGACTTATTACTTCTTGTTCTTCACTTATAGCAGCATTCTCACTAGAAGTTTGAGTTAAATAAATTTTTACAGCATCATTTTCTAAAGTGCTACCAACTTCTTTAGTGACATAAATATAATAACCGACATCAATTGTTCCCGTTGCTTCAGCACTTACTGAAAAGTCAAAATAATCATTTTGGACTTTACCATCAGCATCTAGCATATTGTTGGCTCCAGTAATGAAAAGGCCATTTTCTTCTTCCGTATATTTAAAAGTTACCACTCCAGTTGAGACTTTATTTTCTTCACTTAAGTTTGTCCAAGTACCAGCTGCAAAAGTTATGCCGACGATAGCTACTATAATTAAAATTAAAGCAGCAGAGGCAAATATTATTCTTTTTTTGTTATCCATGTTATCCTCCTATCATTCTATTATTAATATAGCATATTTTATCTTCTATCGCAATAAATAAAAATTTTCTAATTCCTTTAGATATGTTATAATAAAAAAGAAAGAAGGTTTCTATGGGAGAGATATGGACAAGACTTTCTAAATCCAAGTTTAGAAGTAGATGGCATTTGAAAGAAAAAGAAATCAATTATATTAAAGAAAAGGGCATTGATGTCATTCGGAGTCATACTGAAGATTTTATCAAAAAAAGACTGGCTCCGGCAGTCATTCCCAATGATGGAAAACAGACTCCTATGAAAGGGCATCCAGTATTTATCGCACAGCACGCTACTGCAACTTGTTGTAGAGGATGTTTAGAAAAATGGCATCACATCAAAAAGGGACATCAATTAA
>USBW01000006.1 GCA_900553045.1 uncultured Mycoplasmatota bacterium
ATTGCCCAAAAGATCAAAGAAATCATGAAGTAAAAATTACATCGCAAACAAGCAGTGATGATCATCGAATCGTTGCTGCTTTTTTATGTAGAAATGAATGGTGTATAATAGAAACCGATGAAAAGGAAAAGAAAAGCTAAAAAGTTAGGCCAAGAATTAAAAATAAGAGAACTAAAATTTGATTATGCTTATGTTTCGATGCTTCCAAGAGCCACAGAAACTTTGCACTATTTGTTAAAGGGCCTTGATAGTAAAAATATTAAAATAATTGAAGACTGGCATTTAAACGAACGAAGTTATGGTGCCTTAGAAGGTCTAAATAAAAATAAATTTAAAAAGCAAGTTGGAGCGGTCAAAGCTTATAATTTAAGAAGGGGAGTTAAAGAAGTCCCACCTAAATTAAATAGTGAAGATAGCAGAAATCCTAAAAATAAAGCTAAATATCAACATATTGCTGATTCTTTGCCAACTGGTGAGAGTCTAGAGATGGCAAGAGAAAGATTTGTCGCTTACTTTGAAAAAGAAATTAAACCTAAACTTGCTGATAATGACATTTTATTAATAACTCATAAAAATATGATGCGAGCTATTATTCAATATCTAGATAAAATAGATGATGTCTATATGGCTAATTTAGAAGTAAAACCACTTAAACCATATGTCATAGAATATGATAACGGTTTCAATATTTATAAAGAATATTTTATTTAAAAGTGACCTCATGGTCGCTTTTGTTTGACAAAAAAAACAATTTATGTTATAATATAGCCGTCTTTTAAAAAAAGATGAGGGGTTTTGGGAATGCAAAGAAATGTTATTTATCATATTGTTCGTATGATAATTGTTACAATATTTTTAATAGGTTCAACAATCATGTGGTATTACAAATATCAAGAAGACGAGACATTAAAAAATATTGTCTTTAATCAAGATATTACTTTTGTTGAAAAATCTGATGGCATTAAACTTACTAATGCTTATCCGTTAAGTGATGATGAGATTGATGAACTTAAAGGTTATCAGTTTGAACTTAAGAAAAAGAAAAAAGGTAATATAGCAGTGACTATTGGTCTTGTTAAAAATGCTATTCCTAATGAGACACAAAGACTAGATAACACTTTTTTAAAATACCAAGTTATTAAAAATGGTGATCTTATAGTAGTACCTACCATTGTTCCTGAAGACGGCGTGTTATTTACTGACGTTTTAGAAGAAGATAGTACTTATGAAATTAAACTTTGGTTATCTTCTTCTGCTAATAATGATGCCATGGGCAAATATTTTTCAAGTAAAATAGCATTATTATAGTGCTATTTTTTTTAAGTTGTTCTATAATAAAATTAACAGGTGATATAATGCAGTCAGTCAAAGAAACATTGGGTAAAAATCTTAATATTAAAGAACTTGAAAAGTCGTATGACAGTGCTTTACAAGATGAATATTTCCAGATGATTGTAAAAGAGCTCGATCTTCCTAAAGAAATTTTGCAAAAGTACACTTCTTTATTAGAAGACGCCAGCCGTGAGTTAGCTTGCTGCAATAATTGTAAAAGCTTGAGCAATTGTCAAAATGCTATTAAGGGTTATTGCTACAAAGCAAGTAATATCGCTGGTGAGCCGAGTTTCAGTTATCGAGCTTGCAAATATTTACAAAGTGAACTTGCTAGGACTAAATATGAGCAAAATGTTCAATTGTATCGTGAGCCAGCTCTATTAAAAAAAGCGAAAATGAAAGACATCTACTTTAGCGAAGAGCGGGTAGAGATCATCAAATACTTAGATGACTATTATAAAAATTTCTTTAAAAAGCGTCGCAAAGGTCTTTATTTATATGGCAGTTTTGGTAGTGGCAAGACCTATCTTATCGCTTCTTTATTTAACGAGCTTGCCAAAAAAGATGTATGTTCAGTCATCATTTATTTTCCAGAGTTTTTAAGAGAGCTAAAAGCTTCCTTTGCCCTTAAAGAAGAAGGAATAAGGTTTGAAGATAAATTTTCTTTCGTCAAAAAGGCACCACTTTTATTAATTGATGACATTGGTGCTGAAAATATCACTGTCTGGGCCCGTGACGAAGTTTTAGGACCGATCCTTCAGTATCGAATGGAAGCTGATCTTCCAACTTTCTTTACTTCCAATTTATCCCTTGAGGAATTAGAAAAGCATTTTAGTACTACCACTAGTAAAGAGGAAAAAATAAATTCAAGAAGAATCATGGAAAGAATAGAGTACTTGACCACTTGTCAAAAATTAGTAGATAAAAATTATAGGAAGTGTAAAGATGAATAACTACCAACAAACTAAACTTACTAGCTTAATAGAAACTTTAATGGTTCTTAAAGAATATGCCTTAACTGATTCCTTTTTACAAGTTACTGATTTAGAACAAGAAAATGCTTTTGATGAAATAAGTAAAGAAATTTTCACAATTTTAAAAGATATAAAAAGTTTAATTACGGAAGCAACTGACTACGAAAGAGAAAATCTCTCCTTATTTAAAAAAGAATTAATTGACAAGATCAAATCTATCCCTAAGAGAAATCGTCGCAGCTCTAAAGTTGAATTTTTAAAAAGATTGGTTAACAATCTTGAAGAACTAGAGGTAATTAATGCTTATAATATCAAACAAAAAGAGAAGACTAGCAGCCATAGAATCATCGAGTATTTACTTTTAGAACATGAGAGCAGTTATCACTTTGCGGGATTTTTTATAAGAACTTATCCCCATCTTATTAATGCTTACAACAAAGAAAACTATAATCTTTTAAATAGAATCATTGAAAAATTTTTTGCGGAATTTAAAGTAGATGGCAATAAAACTTTACTTTATAGCTACTTTAATACTATTAGAATTTTACTTTCTACTAATAAGTTAAAATTTAAAAAAGAAGAGATCGAATATGCTAAAAATCTAATTAATCGGAACTTTAAAAGTATTAAAAACAAAGACTTAGATAAAGATCTCATCAAGATTGTCAAAGATTTAAAAAATCTACTGGACCATTATCAAATAAAAAAAGATTATACTTGGCTTCAAGAGACCTTTGGTATCGATGCTAATGAGTATTTAAGTAAGATAGAAATACCTAACTTTCATAAACAGTTAGAAAGTAGCGATGATTTTATTATTACAATTGATAGTGATAGAACTGTTTTAAAAGATGATGGCTTTTCTGTTCATAAAAGAGCTGATGGCTGTTATGAGATTAAAGTTTACGTAACCGATCCTAATGCTCTTTTAGAAATTGATTCGGACTTGATGAATCATGCTAGAAATAGAGGTAAGAATCTTAATAGAGATCAGCATATGTTTCCAAAAAAGTTCTGTAAAAGCGCACTTTCTTTAGAAGAGAATATTGCAAGAAAAGTAAGATGTTATAAACTCGTCTTAAATGCTAATAAAGAAGTTATAGATTTTACGATCACTAAAAAAGTGATCGCCGTCAGTCGCAATCTTGCTTTTAGTCAAGTTGATCAAATAATTAATACGTCAACTGAAGAAAAAAATCTAAACAATACCTTAGAATTATTGCTAACACTTAAGGAGGACTTGGTTAAAAATTATCGACCAGATCTTAAGCTTAAAGATAAAAAAATAGGCAGTCAAAAGTTGGTAGAAATTTTAATGAATGTGACGAATTTTCAAGTTGCTAGTTATTTCTTTAAGAATAAGTTACCTTTTGTCTACTGCAAGAACAATACTTTGCTTCCTTTAGAAGCTTTAAAGGATGCCGATAAGCAGTTTCAGCCTCTTTTACAAGAGTTACCTCGTGAACCAATTTATGCGATCACTCCAGGTGATGAACTTCGCAGTAGCGTCACTTCGCCAATGCGACGTTATGTTGATGTTTTAGCTAATGTCTGTGAAGATAAGTTTTATTTTGAAAATGTAATTAATGAAGAACAGAAAAATAAGTTCAATGAGTGGTTAAGGCAAGAGTTAGCCTATCAGATGCGCAGATCGCGTGAATTAAGTGATTATTTTGCTTTAAAAGAAGAGATAAAAGACTATCAGAATACTAGAAGAATGTCGTAGAGTAATTAAAAATTATTGTAATTTTACAATAGTTTTTTTTATTTTTCATAAAAAAGTAAAACAGTAGATCTTTTAAATACATATAATATTTATGATAATAAATCATTGACAGTTTAAGTGATCTGTGCTATTTTATTAATGAAATGCGATAAAGAGGACACGATAGTATTATTCCTGTTTAAAGAGAGTTAATGGTTGGTGGAAGTTAACAACAGATGATGCTATTACTACCTTGGAGCAGAGCTAGAAATAGACCTTCGGAAGAAATTCCGTTATCAAAGACAAAGTGAAAATAAAGATGGTACCGTGCTTGTAACTTTTAGCACTCTTTTGGTAGCATCTTTTTTATTTTAGGAGGGAAGATAGTATGAAAAATATTAAAGAAGATGAATATTTAAACAAGTTAAATCACTCTTGTGCTCATTTGCTTGCTCAAGCAGTAAAACATTTATATCCTGAGGCAAAATTTTGGGTAGGACCAGTAATTGAAGATGGTTTTTACTATGATATTGATTTAGGAGATAAAACTTTAACTGACGAGGATTTAGTAGCAATTGAAAAAGAAATGAAGAAATGCTCTAAAGCTGACAAAAGAATTTATCGTGAAGAGATCTCTAAAGAAGAAGCTTTAGAAAGATTTAAAGACGACCCTTACAAAATTGATCTAATAAACAGAATGGACGATAAAGATACGGTTATCTCATGTTATACTCAAGGGGACTTTACTGATCTTTGTCGTGGGCCACATGTTGAAAGTACTAAGAAGATGAAGTATTTTAAACTTTTAAAACACTCTGGTGCTTATTGGAAGGGTGACTCTAATAATAAAATGCTTCAAAGAATCTATGGTATTTGTTTTGAAAACGAAGAAGACTTAAATGAATATCTAAACTTTTTAGAAGAAGCTAAAAAAAGAGATCATAAAAAACTAGGTAAAGAGTTAGGTTTGTTTATGATGAGCGAATATGGCCCAGGTTTTCCTTTCTTTCTTAACAATGGTATGATCTTAAGAAATACTTTAGAGAATTTCTGGTATGAAGAGCATACTAAAGAAGGTTATGAGTTTATTAAAACGCCAATTATGCTTAATAAAGAATTATGGGAATTATCAGGACATTGGTACAATTATCGCGAGAATATGTACACCTCAGAAATTGACGATAAGACTTTTGCAATTAAACCAATGAATTGTCCTGGTGGAATGCTAGTTTATAAAAATTCTTTGCATTCTTATAAAGACTTGCCTTTAAGAATAGGAGAACTAGGACAAGTTCATCGCCATGAAGCATCAGGAGCCTTAAATGGTCTATTTAGAGTAAGATCATTTACTCAAGATGATGCCCATATTTTCATGAGAGAAGATCAGATCGAAGAAGAAGTTATAAGATTAATAAACTTTATTGATCGCATCTATTCTATTTTTAATCTTACTTATACTATTGAATTATCAACAAGACCAGAGGAAAAGTATATAGGAGACATTAAAATTTGGGATAAGTCTGAGAAGGCTTTAGAAGAAGCTTGCCATAAGGCAGGTCATGAGTGTAAAATCAATCCTGGTGATGGCGCTTTCTATGGCCCAAAACTAGATTTTCATATTAAAGATTCCCTTGGTAGAGTATGGCAATGTGGCACTATTCAACTCGATATGAACTTACCTGAAAGATTTGATTTAACTTATGTTGATAAAGATGGTTCTAAAAAAAGACCAGTTATGTTACATCGCGTTATTTTTGGCTCAATTGAAAGATTTATCGGTATTTTAATTGAACATTACGCCGGAGCTTTTCCAACTTGGCTTGCCCCAGTTCAAGTAAATATCATTCCAGTTAACAATGAATTTCATCTTGACTATGCTAATACTGTCTTAGAGAAGTTAAAAGCTAACAATCTTCGTGTCAGTTTAGATAGTCGTGATGAAAAACTAAGTTATAAAATGCGTGATTCTCAGACTAAAAAAATTCCTTATACTTTAATTCTTGGTGATAAAGAACAAGAAAATGGGGAGATTAGTTATCGTTTATTTGGTAGTAAAGAAACTACTACTGTTAAGCTAGAAGATTTTATTTCAAAAATAAAGCAAGTAATAGAAGACAAAGAGTAAAAGAACTAACCGACTAAAGTTAGTTCTTTTTGCATAAAAAATTTTAATCTTCTCATATTAATTATGAGGGATAATATGATTAATAAATACAAAGTTAAAAAAATTGGCAATGAAGAGATACTTTATCTCTACTTTGATTTTAATATGGAACTAGCTTCTTTCAAAAATAACAATAAAAGTTTTTTAGATACTATTAAAGATTTTTTAAAAACTAACAAAATTAAATACTATGGTAAAAAAATTGCTATAGTAGCCTCAGGTGTTTTACTCTGTACTCTTTGCTTTACTGTCATGCCTAAAAAAATTGACGATATCAATTATACATACGTTGACAATGTTATCTTTGAAGATTTAAAATCTTTTCCAACTCTTGAAGACAATTCATCTTCTACAGAAGATTTTCAAGAAATGCAAGAACAAGATAAAGTAAACATTGAAAATGACCAAAATACCACTGATAAAAATAACGCTAATAAAAATAATTCCAATGATAAACCTTCTAGTAATAGCGATAAGAATTCTAGTAAAAGCGAAAGTGTGGCTCAAGAAGAAAAGGTTACAGTTTATCGCTCTAATGGGAAAGTAATTACTATCGCCTTAGAGGATTATGTAATTGGCGTAGTAGCAGCTGAAATGCCTGCTTCTTTTAATAGTGAAGCTTTAAAAGCTCAAGCAGTTCTTGCAAGAACTTATGCTTTAAACTATAAAAAAGAAAATCGTCATCTTACTGATACTACGGCAACTCAAGTTTATAAAGATAACAGTCAGTTAAAAAAACTTTGGGGTAGTGATTATAATAAATACTACAAAAAAGTTAAAAATGCTGTTTTAGCGACCAAAGGTGTCGTTTTAACTTATAATGGCGACTACATCGAAGCATTTTATCATTCTACTAGTAATGGCAAGACTGAAGATGCTTTAAATGTCTTTGGAGTCAGTTATCCTTATTTAAAAAGTGTCGATAGTAGCTGGGATAAAAATGTAAGTAGCTATGAACGAGTAATAACTGAAGAGTTAAGTACTTTAAATAGTATTTTAGGAATCGAACTAACTTCTTCTAATTTTACAATTACCAAGAATGCTTCAGGACGAGTAGCTACTTTAACAGTTGCTGGTGAAACTTTTACTGGTGTTGAAATAAGAACTCTTTTAGGACTACGTTCTACTGATTTTACTCTAGAAGTTTCTAATAATCAAGTTAAGATCACAACTAGAGGCTATGGTCATGGAGTAGGCATGAGTCAGTATGGTGCTAATGAAATGGCTAAACTTGGCTACAATTATCGTAGTATTTTAAATCATTATTATCAAGATGTCACATTTAAAACAATTAAATAATAGTTTTAATTTCTAAGTAGACTGTTGGAGATTGACAAACTAAGCTTTTCAATATTAAAATATTAAAGCGAGGAAGAGGAGTAACATGATAGAAGAAATATACTTATTATCCGCGATTGAGACTATTATTAATCAAAAGGCGACAACTAATTTAGGAACTTACTCTTTAGAGTATAGCTTAGAGCAAGACAATATTTTTAATCCTTCAAAAGGATTTCAAGATTCAAGTTTAGTTATTCATACAAGATTTAAAAATAATTTGACTAAGCAAGTAACTGGTGGGATCAGTTTTTCTAAAACTTTAAAAGAAAACAGTGATTTTAGAAGTGATGATTCTTATAAGATGTTAGAAAACTTATTAGACGGTCCATTGCAAGAACAGTTATCCTTTATTTTAAAAGTTGAAGATCCTTTAACTAAAAATAATTATACTGTTAACAATTCTCCTGAATCTAATTATTTCTTTGAAAAGATTAGTGCTATACCTAATCATTTAGAAGTTCAAACTACTTTACTCGCTAAACTTAAAGAACTTAATACTGATGTACAGATTAAACAAAGGATAAAAAGTTAAGTCTTTGTTATAATTTAAAGGAGTTGATGTAAATGTTAAATATCGTTTTATATGAACCAGAAATACCTACTAATACCGGTAATATTATGCGAACTTGTGTTGCTACTGGAGCTAAATTACATCTTATAGAACCACTTGGTTTTAGACTTGATGAGAAAAGTTTAAGAAGAAGTGGTGTTAACTATATTGACAAATTAGATTATCAAGTCTATTTAGACTATGAAGACTTTTTAAGTAAAAATAAGGGTGAGTTTTATTACTTTACAAGATATGGGAAAAAGCCTCATTCATCTTTTGATTATAGCGATCCTAATAAAAACATTTACTTAATATTTGGAAAAGAGTCAACAGGTATACCTAAAGAAATTTTAAAAGATCATCTTGATCACTGTTTAAGGATTCCTATGGCTAGTAATGTCAGAGCATTAAACCTTTCTAATTGTGTTGCAATTGTCACTTATGAAGTCTTAAGACAACAGGATTATCCTAATCTATCAAAAGTAGAAGTACAAAAGGGAGAAAACTATTTGGAAGAATAGTTTTTTTTAATATTTTAACTCTTTAATTTTGACATTTTGCCCCAGGTAATTAATTGACATTCTTAGCTCTTTGTTATATATTTAATATAGCATAAGATAATAGGAGTTGATGGTCGTGAATAAGCTTAAAAAGTTACTAAGCGCGATTTTTGTTCTTACGTTTTTCTTTATTTTAGGAGGGGTTAAAGCAGCACCTGCTAGTTACTATTCTCCTTCTTACTGTCCTTATGTTCTTGCTATTACTGGAGTAGCAGGGACGGATACGCATTTGATCCGTGTTGCTGGTTCAACTGGTAAAATTGCTTATTGTCTGGATCCTTTAGGCGATGTGCCGTATTTAGGATATCCAGTTATTGATGATGGTGAGGAAGTAGAGATGAATTCGTCCCACCGCTTAAATTATACAGGAGAACTAGAACTACCAGGTGTAAGTTACATTATTTACTATGGAGATTCTCCAAAATATATCAGTGATACCAGTGGTGGAAAAACTATAATTTCTTCTAATTTACAGTGGATGCCATATGCTTGGAGTTACGAAAATTCATCATACAGTATTCCTACTGGTAACAACGTTCCTTATGAAGACGTTAAAAATTATATGATTACTCAATATGCTATTTGGTGGTATGAAAACTTTATAGAACCAGGAACTTGGGGTAACACCGGAGGAGGGGCCAATTTTAAAGATTTAGCTTTAAATGGCAATACTAGTGTTATTACCGATTTACATGTTCGTTATCCTAATAATCAGACAACTGCTGAAGCTACAGCAATCGCAAGAAGGTCAGCCGACCTTGCTTGTAGTGCTTATGCTGCTACTAAAGGTATTTATACAGTATCTTCACTGCCAAGTGATTGCCAAAAAGTTTATAACAATGGCCAGGCAATCAGTCCAACTTTGCATGATGTTATTGCTAATCATCGCAGTTGGGGTAATTCTTCAATAACGATGACTAATGATATTACTTTTACTTATAGTAACAATGGCTTTATCTCTAATGAAATCAATTTTGAAACCAATAACATTGTCGGTAACAATGGAGTTAGAATTTTAAATTATACGGATTTACCAGCCGATGTTAAAATTATTTTAAAAACCGGAACTGTTCTAACTCGTGATGATTTAAGTGATACAGCAGTAACAACAGGCTTTAAAGTTATGTTACCAAAATCAAGCGAAGGTGCTAATATCACCATTACTTTATATGGTGATGGTAGCAATGATAAAATCAGTTTCTATAGACCTAATGTTGAACCTGCTAATGGCAATGACTTCCAGAGACTATTCGTAACAGATGATATTTATGTCAGCGCATCTAAAAGTGCTAAAGTACCAGATGCACCAAAAACAGGATCATTAACCGTTAACAAAGTAGATAGTGAAGATAGTAATATCAAATTAAATAATGCAACTTTCCAATTATATAGTGATAATGCTTGTACAGTCAAAGCTAAAAACGCTTCAGGTACAGAATTAGGACCATATACTACAGAAAATGGTAGTTTTACAATTTCTAATCTTTTATATGGCACTTATTATTTAAAAGAATTAGCACCTCCTGAAGGCTATATCTTAACTGATGAGTGTGTACCAGTTAACGTTAATGGCAATATCGATTTCTTAAGAACTAATGAGAAAATTGAGATTTTGGTAGTAAAACGCGGTAGTGATAATAGTAATGCCCTAGAGGGCGCTAAGATTTTAGTTTATGATGCTGATAATGAAGTTGTCACTACTCTTGTTACTGATGAAAATGGTCAAGCTACTTTGAGTTTAAAAGCAGGAGAGTATACCTTAATTGAACAAGAAGCTCCTTTAGGATATGTCATCTCTAAAGATGTCATTAAAATAAGAGTCGATGAGCGTGGCAATATCGAGGTTTTAAGTGGTGACGCTATTTTCCAAAATGATTCTTTAAATATTTATAATACTCCAACTAGTATTATAATTAGCAAACAGAATATTACTAATAGTGAAGAGTTACCTGGCGCTAAAATTGAAATTAAAGATGAAAATGGCGATGTGGTAATTTCCTTTACTTCTGAAGATAAACCAAGACAGTTTTATATTAATCCTGGAATTTATACTTTAACTGAGACAATGGCTCCTGAAGGTTTCCAACGTCTAGAGACAGTTTTAACTTTCCAAGTTGGCCCTCATGGTGAAATTGAAATTTTAGATACTAATGTCTCTTTAGAAAATTTCGAGATCAAAGATGGCGTCTTAATTATTAAAAATCAAGTAGTTGAAGTGCCAGATACTGCTTCTTTCATCTGGGTAGGTGGCATAATCATTGGTGCAGGTCTCATCTTAGTGGGCGTATATGTTTTAAGAAGGTATAAAAATGGAAAAGAAAAAGATGAGCGATAAAAAAATAGTCATCATAGGAATTTGGTTAATTGTCATAGGAATTGCCTTTATATCTGGCGACTATTTGATGTCTAAAAAACAAAAGGCCTATGAGACTATTACCTTTGCTCTATCTAATATGCCAAGCGACATTGAACAAGAGATTCCAGCTCCCGATGAAGATATTACAGATATTGTAACTGAGCCAAGCGAAGATGGCGACAACCAGACGATTATCAATAAAAATTACTATGTCGGTCGGCTTGAAATTCCAGAGATCAATTTAGTTAAAGGTTTTGCCAGCATGGATTCCCCATATAATAATGTCAATCAGAATGTTACAATCATTGCTCCTTCGGATTACCCTGATGTCGATAAAGGTAACTTGATTTTAGCAGCTCACAATGGGAACGGTTGGAACAGCTACTTCCGTTATGTCTATAAACTAGAAGTAGGAGACATGGCGTATGTCTATTATAATAATGTTAAATATAGTTATGAAATAGTAAGTATTTACAAAGTTCCTAAAACAGGAACAGTTAATATTTTTAGAGATTTCAATAAGACAACTTTAACTTTAGTAACCTGTACTAAAGGGGATAAGACGACTCAGACAGTCTTAATTGCTGAATTAGTAGAAAAAGAATAGAAAGTAGGGTGATAAAATGAATGATATGACTTTTTTTGAACGCTTTATAAGAGTTATTAATATTGTCTTATCATCACCATTTTTTATCGCCTTACTAATTATTATTCTTTTAACAATCGCTTTGTTAGTATTCAATGTCTTAGTTAAAAAGAAATGGTTAAAAATCTTAGTAAGTGTTGTCTACTTAGGTATTACTATTTATATTTTTATAAGATATTGGGATTCTGCTTTTAGTTTAAGTGATGCTTTAGTAGATAAAATATTTACAGCTTTATATTTTCCTAATTATATTACTTATATCTGTATGCTTATAATTTCCGTCATTTTATTTATTATGACGATGATTAATAAGAAGTTAACGAAGTTTGCTAAAATTGGTAATACGTTTTCCTTTTTAGCTATTGGTTTTTTATTTATTTTAATTCTAGATACAGTCACTAAGTATGATATTAATGTCTATGATAAAACGGAAGTCTATGCTAGTGACACTCTTTTAGTTTTAATCCAGACTAGCATGGGAATCTTTGGTATTTGGTGCCTTATTTTATTAGTTGATCTAACTGCTTCAACGATTGTTAAGCACTTAAAGAAAAAAGGTGAGAAGGCACCTAAAGAAGCTATTCAAGAAGAACTTAGCAATATCAATGTTGATGTTGATAAGAAGATTGTTCCTAATGAACCACTTATAGATCCTGCTATTTCTTCTAAACAATCTTTAGTTAATCCATCTTTGCCTAAAGATGACCCTTCACCAGTAGTAGCTTCAACAATTGATAGACCTAAGAAAGAAGCAAAACAAGAGCATGATAAAGATCTGGATAGCACTATTGTTGACTTTACAGTTTTATCTGATGAAAAATTCTACAAATACTACAAAGCTAAGGAAGAGGAAGATAAGTACGAAGAATATCAAGAAATTATTGCTCATGATGATAAATTCGACTAATCTTTTTTCGTATAGAGAGAAATATTACAAAGGGAAATGATAAAAATGGATAGAAACATACAAAATCTCTCTTGTAACTATCTAAAGAATTATCATAATAGAAAAAATGAAACTTGATCTTAAATTATTAAATTATATTTTTACTGTTATTACAATTATTATTGTCCTTATTTTTATAATAATTACTTTAAAAAAACCGAAAAATTTAGAGACTAAGCCAAAAGAATCATCTTTTAAATTAAAGATGCAAAAGTTTTTCAACAGCAGACAATTTAAAGTAGGAGCCATTATAATTGTCATTTTCTTGGCTGTTTTTACCAGATTTTATAAAATAACGACTATTTTAAATGGTTTACATGTCGATGAAGCTGGCATGGCTTATGACGCTTTTACTTTAGCTAATTATGGGGTAGACAGGTACTTAAATAGTTTTCCTGTTTATATGATTAACTTTGGTGGTGGCCAGAGTGCTTTATATACTTATCTTGCAGCTTTAATTGTTAAAGTAGTAGGTCTTAATGTGTTAGCTATCAGGTTACCAGGAATACTTTTAAGTCTTTTAGCCATAGTCTTTGGTTTTATAGCTATTAGAAAAAGTCATGGTTTTAAATGGGGATTATTATTTGCTATTTTAATGATCATTTGTCCTTGGCATGTGATGCAGTCACGTTTTGGATTAGATTGCAATCTGCTTTCATCTTTACTTACGATTGCTATTTCGGCGCTTTACCTGAGTAAAAAATGGTGGCATTATCTAATAACCGGAATTTTGTTTGGTCTAACTTTGTATACTTATGCTCTTGCTTATTTAATTGTCCCAATCTTC
>USBW01000007.1 GCA_900553045.1 uncultured Mycoplasmatota bacterium
ATACTACTCTAAAGACTTATCGTGACAGAGAAAAGTTTTTCAAAGACTTAGATAATGTTAAATTAAAAGATTTTAATATTGAACACTTTGAAAAATGGAAAAAGCAAATAAATTCTTATGGATATACTACTAATCATAAAAATCATCTATTTAAATTTTTTAAAGAATTATTAAACTTTGCTACTAAATGGTATAATTTTAACTTTACTGTAACCTATAATAAAATGACTAATTTTACTGATCCAAATGAAATGCCTAAAGAAATGTTATTTTTTACTTATGATGAATTTAAAAAATTTATTTCTGTAGAAGAAGATATTTTATTTAAAACATTATTTGAAACTTTATATTATTGTGGACTTCGTCGTGGTGAACTTAGAGGTCTTACTTGGAAAGATATAGATTTTGATAATCAATATTTAAGTATTAATAAAAATATTGTTGCTACTCAAGGCGATGAAAAGAAGCCTTATATTGTAACAACACCTAAAACAAAATCTAGTATAAGAAATATCCCAATGCCTAAAGTATTAGTTGAAGATATGAAAAAATTATATGAAGTTTCAAAAAAACATTATGGTTTTAATGATGACTGGTATTTATTTGGCGATACCGATCCAATTACTAATGGAAAACTAAGACATAGAAAAAATAAAAATTGTGAGTTAGCAGAAGTTAAACAAATTAGAATACACGATTTTAGACATAGTTGCGCATCACTTTTAATTAATAGTGGTGCAACAATAAATGTAGTTGCAAAGTATTTAGGACATACAAAAATAGATGAGACCTTAAATACTTATTCTCATCTATTTAAAAATCAAATGAATGAAATTGTAAACATTATCGACAAACTAAATTAAAATGGGTACCTATTTGGGTACCTAGTACATATATCAAATGGCATAAAGCCCTTATAAACAAAGTATCCCGCCATTTCTGACGGGATTTCAGGGGGTTTTGGTTGAATCTATTCTTCACTATTATCGTAAAGAATAGAGCGGGTATACTACCACGCAGTTTAATCGTAATATATTTTATTCTAAAAGTCAATACTATTTCTAATTTTGAAATGACAAGTTCTATCAATATCTGCTATAATAAAAATGTAAAATGATAATAAAGTTAGGAGGAATTACTATGAATGAAACAACTAAAGTTTTATGTGAAAGAAGAAGTGTCAAGAAGTATAATACTAAAAAAGTTTCTGATGAACTTATCAAAGAAATTGTAAAATGTGGTACTTATGCTCCCAATGGAATGGGGAAACAGTCACCAGTAATTGTAGTGATAAGAGATGAAAAGACGATAGCTAAACTAAGAAAATTAAATGCTAGCGTAGCTAATATGCCTCATGATCCTTTTTATAATGCCAATACTATTTTAGTAGTTTTAGCAGATAAAAGAGTTCCAACTTATTTATATGATGGCAGCTTAGTTATGGGAAATTTAATGAATGCTGCTTATTCCTTAGGAGTAGATTCTTGCTGGATTCATCGTGCTAAAGAAACTTTTCAAACCAAAGAAGGACAAGAATTATTAAAAAAATGGGGATTAGATGAAAATTATGAAGGAATAGGGAACTGTCTTTTAGGTTATCGTGATTATGAACTTCCTGTAGCGAAACCTAGAAAAGATAATTATGTTATCTATGACTAGAAAATTACTAAAAAGGAAGAAATAAAAAAATGGATAGACTAACAAATTTTGAAGAAGCTTTACAGGATATTTTAAAAGAGTATGAGAGCTTGGGCCAAGAACTTGCTAAACTGCGTGAGGAAGGCAAGATGAAAACTACTAAATTTCGAGAATTATTAGGCAGGAAATTGGTCTATAGCATGATTATTGAGAATCATATTTATCAAGAAGGAGGAATCCTTTATTTGTTTTTAAAAGATAAAAATCAAAGACAAAAGTTATTGAATATTCTCCAGTTGCTAAAGATATGGCTAAGAAAATAGAAGATGAAGCTAATGAAATGGTTAAAAATGGTTATTTATTAGTCAGTGTGAGCATGACTGGCAGTGCTAAAGCTATTTTGGTTTTTAAACAAGCTTAATTTAGTAAAACTTGAATTTTAGAATAAAATTTAAAAGAAACAGCAAATTTAATGACTTTATTTCTGTTTCTTTTTCTTTACAACGTTAATAGATGTGCTATAATGAACGAGGTGGTAAATATGAATATTCAAGAAAGAGCAAAGATCTTTGCAATTAAAGCTCATCAGGGACAAGTAAGAAAGTCTGACAAAGAAAAACCGATGATTATTCATCCTATTAATGTGGCTGATATTTTAAGAGAGTATGGTTATGATGATAATGTTGTAGCAGCAGGTTATTTACATGATGTCGTAGAAGACACTAAATATCAAGAAGAAGACATTTTAAAAGAGTTTGGTGAAGATATTACTTCATTAGTTATGGGGGCTAGTGAAAAAGATAAAAGTTTATCTTGGGAAGAGAGAAAAGAAGCAGTTATTAAAGAGATCAAAAATTTAGATCTACGTCACAAAGCGATTATTTGTGCAGATAAAATCAGCAATTTAGAGGATTTTAATATTATTTCTATGATTAAAGGAGAATATGATTTTTCATCTTTTAGAAGAGGCTATGACAAACAAAAGTGGTACTATCAAGAAGTATATAAAAAACTTATTGTCAACGAAGATGCTAATTTGCCGATGTTTAAGAGATTAAAAAGTCTGATTGATTATGTTTTTAATGACTTAAGGGGCGATGAATATTTAAAAAATGTCATTTTTGCCAATGATGAAGAGGAATATGCTGAATTACTGAAATTACACTATCGCAAAGAAGAAATTTATAAACTGTGTAAAATCTTACCTAAAAAACCTTATATCATTGAATTTACAGGGACTCCTAGGACAGGTAAGACTACTTTAATCAATATTTATAGAGATTTTTTTGCGAAGAAGGGTTTTAAAGTAAAAATTTTAGAAGAGTTTGTTACTTCTAAAAAATATAAGGAGGAACTTTATCCAAAGTTAAAAAATCAAGATTTAAAGACTCGTAATGAAGAAATTTTTAAAAATATTCTAAAACAATTAGAAGCAGTTTTAAAAGAAGAAGTAGATATAGTTATAATGGATAGGGGTCTTACTGATCGCCTTGTTTGGTTTGATCGCTTTTTTGAACAAGAAGGATTAGAGTCTTTAGAAAAAGAAAAACATATGGCAACTTATCTTTCGCAAGCTTTAGAAAATTCTCAAAAAGTTGATTTAGTAATCGCTACTTATACTGATACTTTAACAGCTTTAAAAAGGGATTATAAGACTTATTTATCTTTAGAAGAAAGAAGCTTTTTGAACGAACAAAATCTTAATGAGTACAATAACTCTTTATTGAATATCAAAAATATACTTTTAGCGAAGAAGATGAATTATTATTTGGTAGATACTACTTCTAAAAGTTCAAGAGAACTTTCAATTTTAATAGCCCAGATAATTTTAGAAAATATGCGAAAAGAGTTTATTGATAGGGTAAATAAAGAATTTAATAATGTAGAATAAGCAGGCATTCATCTTGAATGCTTTTTTATTTGCGTCAAATAATATATTGTTATTTAAAGTATAAAATGTTATTATTAGCATATAATAAAGCACGCTTTCAAAGAAGCATTAAAAAAATCCCTTCTAGTACTAGTAGTACTAATAATAACTGGTATGGTGATTATTCGACGATCACAACTACTAATAGAGTTACTATCGATCGTGGTTCGTTTGCTAGTATGCACACAACTGCGGGATTATTTAGCCATGGTAATGAAAGTTATGTAAGTGTTCGTTCTGATGTTGGCTCTCGAACATCTTTAATCATTTATTAATTACTGATCATAAATTTTAAAATTCCTTTGCATCGACAAAACTATATGATAGAATTAAATAGGGTTATTCAAAATTATGAGAAAGGAATTAAAATAAATGTTGCGAGTAAAAGATTTAAAAAAGAAATTTGTTAAATATAATGCTAAGCAAGAAAAAGAAGAGTTCTATGCTAATGCTGGCATCTCTTTTGAAGCTAGTGAAGGTGAAATAATAGGAGTCTTAGGACCTAATGGAGCAGGGAAGACTACACTTTTAAGAATGCTTTCAGGGATTCTTACACCATCTTCAGGAATAATTGATTTTGATGGTCTTACCTATGAAAAAAATGAAATAGAAATTAAAAAGCAGATTGCTTATCTATCAGGTAATACTAAAATATATAATTCACTATCCGCCTATGAACTACTAAAAATGTGCTGTGAGTTCTATGATGTAGATCCTGACAAAATTGAGAAAAGAATCAAAGAAGTTTCTGAAACTTTAAATATGCAAGACTTTTTATATAATCGAATCGAAAATTTATCAACTGGGCAGACCCAACGGGTCAATATAGCAAGATGTCTAATCCACGATCCTAAATATTATATTTTAGATGAAGCTACCAGTGGCCTTGATGTTATTTCTAGTCAAATTATTTTAGACTTTATCAAAAAAGAAAAGGCCCGTGGGAAAACGATCCTTTATTCAACTCACTATATGGAAGAAGCTGAAAATATTTGTGATCTAGTTCTTATGATCAATAAAGGCTGCGTCATTAAAGAAGGAACGCCAGCTGACATAAGAAAATCTACTAAGACAACAAACTTACGTGATGCTTTCTTTGCTTTGATTGGAGGATTAGAAGATGAAAAATAATATTTGGAATATTTTGAAAAAAGAACTTAGAGAAATGTTTAGAGACAAAAAATCACTTGCCATGATGCTAATACTACCAATCATGATTCCCTTGCTAGTCCTTGGTATGTCTTTCTTATTTGAAGCTCAAGCTAACATGCCTTTAGAAGACTATAATAAAATTGGTTTTAACTATGAACCTAGCCAAACAGAACAAAACATTATGTCATCATTTGGGATAGAACCTACTTATGCTTCCGAGGATAAACTTTTAGAACAGTACAATAATGAAGAAATAGATTTATATGTTCTAAAAGACAGCAACAATTATACCATTAAAGGTGAAGATAACACGACGACCACTTATGCTAGTTCTTTAGTAGAAAACTATCTTAATGCTTATAAACAACAGTTACAAGCTAACTATTTACAAGCTAGTGGAATTGATACTGATGAAGTTTTAAACATTATTACTATTACCAAAGACATCAAAGAACAAGATAATTACTTTGCTACTTACATCACTAGCTATGCTTTTCTATTTATTATCATGGCAATAACAGTCTCTGCCACTTATCCTGCTACTGATGCTACTGCTGGTGAAAAAGAACGTGGTACTTTAGAGACCCTTCTTACTTTTCCTATCAGAAGCAAAGATATCATCATTGGTAAGTTCCTAAGCGTTACCATCTCGTCAATTATTACTGGTACTATTAGTCTAATTCTTACTATTATTGCCTTATTACTAGCAAATAATATGTTTAAAATTTATGAGGGGACAAACTTAATGTTGCCACTTAATAGCCTTATCTTTGCTACAATTGTCATCATCGCTTACTCATTTTTGATAAGTGGCTTATGTATCGCTATAGCAAGTCGTTCTAAAACCTTTAAAGAAGCCCAAAGTGCCTTGACACCATTAACTTTCATCTCCTTCTTCCCAGGAATGATTGCCTTCATGATCAATGTTAAGACAACAGCTTTGCTATCCTTAATACCATTTAAATTACACCTTAATCTTTACAGATATTACTAATGGTACTGTAAATTATCTTTACATATTCTTAATGTTACTATCGACAATTATTATAATTAGTATCGTCTTAAAGATTATCATTAAACAATATAAATCAGAAAACGTTTTATTTTCCAAATAACAAGTTGACTTAAAAAAATCTAAGTCAACTTTTTACTTTAAAAGATCAATTCAAACAATTTCTTATTGAAATTTAGAGCAATTTATTATTTAATAAAAATAAAGAGGTATATATATGAAGAAGTACAGAATTATTTTAATTTTAATAATAGCTTTAGTTTTATCTTCCTTATTATATTTTGTGTTAGCTCTCATTGTTTTTGATAACAAAGCTCCAGTTTTGCAAAGCGTAGTAATCAGCAATATTACTAATGATAAATTTGATCTAACTGTTAAAATAAAAAACACTTTATTTGAAGAGGTTAGTTGCTACTTAACTTTAGATGAAAACTTAGATTTGGAAAGCGAAGGGATCGATTTTCAACCAACAAAAAATAACTATTGTACCTACCCAGCACTTAGTAAAAATCAAGAATATTATATTTACTTACAAGACCAAAATGGTAATATTAGCGAGGCATATCCTCTAACGGATAGTCTTTCTAAAAAGTATCTTACTATAACAGCGGAAGATGAAATTTATTTAGTTAATGGCAGTAGTTCAAAACTTGAATATACAATTAATACAGTAGGCCTTTTAAAGGAAGAAGCAGATGTTAGTTTTTCTAGTGCCGATCCTAGTATCGTAAAAGTTGATGACAAAGGCAATATTACAGCCTTAAAAGATGGAACAACTAGTGTCACTATTAGAGCTTCTGACGGTTCTATAGCAACTGATGATAATGTCAATATTAACCCTTCAGAAGATGAGCAATCTAATAATTCTAATAACGCTATGGTAACTGTTCATGTCACTTCTTTAATTAATACACCGGCCATCAGAAACAATCGCCCTTTTCTAGCTTGTAATGAATATAGTAGTGACGAGGCTTCTACCCTTGATGATTTGTTAGCTTATCGGATCGAACAAGCAGGAGGTTATCAAACTAGAGCTGCCGTAGTGGCAGCTGCAAGATTTCTTTTATTGGAGTTTCCTTATCGTCTTAACTATTTTCCAGAAAATGGTCGAATTGACTATCTAGGTAGACTTCATGCTGATGGTGAAGGAAGGTATTATCATGTTGGCCTATATTTAGATGAAAGTAAATTTGCTGATATTGAAGCAAGTGTTACAGGGCCTGCCATTTGGGGTTGTCCTTTAGAAGTTAATAGTGGAGAAGTCGATCAACCTGCTGGTAATTTCTATGCCAATGGCTTAGATTGTAGTGGATTCGTCTCTTGGGTCTTGTTAAATGGCGGTTATGACGTTGGTGATTTAGGCGCAGGTTTTACTAATTATGCCGATCTTTCAGATCTCGGTGAAAAAGTTTCGATCACAAGAGATCTATTAAGTTCTAATACTATTAAAGCTGGCGATCTGATTGGCTATAATGGCCATATTGCCATGATAATAGGAATAGATGATGAACATATTTATGTAGGAGAAATCTTATATTACAATGTTGGGACAACTGTTCTTACCTATACGCGCTCTTCTTTATTAAATAGTTTGTTTACCTATATTATTCCAATGGACGAAGTCTATTTAAAAGATGGTAATTATACTGCTATGTGGTAATAATCTATTTGTCATCTTGTTAATTTTGATAATTAGTAGTAGAATAAAAATATAACATTATAAAATAGAATAGAGGGGAGAAAAAAATGTTGAAAAAATTAAATCAGCTTTTAAATTTGTCAATTGTTAGCTCAATACTTTTCCTAATCTTAGGATTTTGTATCATGCTTTTGCCAGTCACATTTTTAACTACTATTTGTTATATAGTTGCTATTGGTTTAATTATTCATGGCCTTTGTCTTTTGTTCTTGGATTTTAAAGATAAGAGTCCGTTTTTCCTAACGACAATTCTTTATGAGATCTTATCAATCATTTTAGGTGTCTTAATTTTAATTAATCCTGATGCTTTTAAAGTAATTTTACCAATTGGTCTTGGAATTTGGTTTATCATAAGCAGTATTTTGAAATTATGCTTAGTTTTTTACACTAAAGAAGAAGGATTTGGTTATTTTCTTCTAACCTTATTACTAGTAATTGCTTCTATTATCTGTGGAGTAATATTATTAATGAATCCAATCACTAGTGCCGTTATAATTACCTTTACTGTAGGACTTTTAATTGTCATTTATTCAATTACTGATTTGACAGAAGCAATTATTTTCAAAATTCGTTGGAATAGTATTAAGAGCAAGCTAAAAAAAGAAATTGATAAAGCAGTTGAACGTGAATAACAAAAAATTAATGCTTTTTAAACTTTTAAGGTTAATCCTTAGAAGTTTTTTTATTTTTCTAAAAAATGGTTGACAAAGTTCTGATCAGATCATAATATTAATATATGAACAAATATTCAAATAAGGAGGAAATTATGAATAGTACTAATAAAGAACTGGTTGCTGAAATAGCAAAAAAGATGCCTAAAGAAGAAAAATTATTCGATTTGGCAGAATTATATAAAGTTTTTGGCGATAGCACTCGCATTAAAATTATTTCGGCTTTATTGCACGAGGAGTTATGTGTCTGTGACTTAGCAGAGATCATAAAAGCAACTCCATCTGCTACTTCGCACCAATTACGAATTTTAAAACAAGCTAAACTCATTAAATACCGCAAAGTTGGGAAGACTGTCTATTATAGTCTAGCTGATTCACATGTTGAAAAAATTTATGCGATTGGAAGTGAACATATCGATGAACTGTAAAATAGGAATTGAAAATTTAGATTGTGCCAACTGTGCTAGAAAAATTGAAGAAGAGCTAAAAAAAGAAAAAGTTTTAACTGATGTAAGTGTTAATTTTTCAACTTCTAGCATCACTTTTAAAAGTAGTGATCAAGAAAAAGCCATTAAGCGTATTTCTGAAGTAGTAAAAAAAGTGGAACCAGATGCCCAGCTCATCTTATCAAGCGAAAAAGCCAAAGTAAAAAAAGACTATGACATTTATCGCTTAATAATAGGTTTTGCTCTTTATCTAATAAGTATAGTGATTAATGATCCTCTAATAAAAGAAATCTTAATTATTTTAGCTTACTTAATCTTACTTTATCGTGTTTTTTTAGTAAGTATGAAAATGTTAATCAGACAAAAGACGATCAATGAAAACTTTCTTATCTTTATCTCAGCTTTGGGAGCCTATTTTATCGATAAAAAGATGGAAGGGATCATGGTTATAACTCTATATGAGATAGGTAAATTACTTGAGAAAAGAGCTATTAATAATACTAGAAAATCTATTAAGGGTCTAATGGATCTCCAAGTTGAAGTAGCTCATAAAGTAATTGGTGACAAAATAGTTGATATTAGTCCTTCAAAACTAGAGATCAACGATACTATTATGGTCAAAAAAGGTGAAAAAGTACCAAACGATGGCATTTTATTAAGTCCTGATGCTAGATTTTATACAGCAGCCATTACTGGCGAGAGCAATGTTCAACACTTTAAAAAAGATGAAAGAATCTTATCAGGTTTTATCAACGAAGGCGAAGTTGCTTTAATAAAAGTAGACTGTAAATATGAAAATAGTACTGCTAAACGAGTACTTGACTTAGTAGAAAATGCTACTAATCGTAAAGCAAAAACAGAAACTTATGTCAATCGTCTTGCTAAAATTTATACTCCAGCAGTCTTTGTCCTAGCGATCTTAGTTTTTCTATTAATGCCTCTAATTACTGGTAGTACTTACCAAGAAAGTTTCTATCAAGCTTTAGTGCTATTAGTTATTTCTTGTCCATGTTCTATTGCTATTTCGGTTCCTTTAAGCTACTTCACAGGAATTGGAAAAGCTTCTAAAGAAGGGATCTTAATAAAAGGTAGTGATTATTTAGATGGCTTTAAAGATATTAAACAGATCGTTTTTGATAAAACTGGTACAATTACCACTGGTAAATTCCAGATTGGAAGTATTAAAACCTATGACAACTATACTACTTCTGAAGTCTTAAATTTACTTTATAAAGGGGAATCATTTTCTAATCATCCAATTGCTAAAGCGATTTTAAAGAATAAAAAAGATATCGATACGAGTGATGTTAAAAACTTTAAAGAACATGCTGGTCTTGGTCTAAGTTTTGAAGTCGGAAAAGATAAAATCAAAGTAGGGAATGCTAAGTTTTGTAATGTCAACGATTATAAAGAAAATGTTTTATATATGACGATCAACGGAGGGTTAAAAGCTGAGATCAGTTTAATTGATGAGATTAAACAAGGTTCCAAAGAAGCCATTGCCGAACTTAAAAAAAGAGGTATCAAGGTCAAAATGTTTACTGGTGATAAGAAAGAAATGGCTGATGCGATCGCTAAAGAAGTAGGTATCGCAATAGAAGATACCGAAGCAGCTATGTTACCTGAAGATAAATACCAGCAATTAGATGAGTTAATTAAAGAATCTAAAGCTTCAAATACTTTAGGAAAAGTGGCTTTCGCAGGCGATGGAATTAATGATGCTCCGGTGTTAGCTCTAGCTGATATTGGTATTTCAATGGGTGAAGTAGGGCAGGCATCTGCTATGGAAGCGAGTGATGTCATTATTATGCAAGATAATTTAAAGAAGATTGTAACTACTTATGATATTTCTTTAAAAACAAGAAGAATCATCAAACAAAATCTAATTTTTGCTATTGGTACTAAAGTAATTATTTTAATTCTTAACTTATTAGGAATATCAAATATGTGGGAAGCAGTTTTTGCTGATGTTGGCACAACTTTGCTAACAATTTTGAACACGACTAGGATTTTAAGAAGCAAAGGGGATAGAAAGTGATTTTTCTATCTCTTTTTAGTTACTTTTGTTTAGGAAAATGCTATAATTTAGTAAAGAGGTGATAAAAAGTTGTTTTACTGGATATTAGCGATTATTATTTTCTTAATACTTGAAGTTGCTACAGTTAATTTAGTGACGATCTTTTTTGCAGTTGGAGCAGTTTTTGGATTGCTAACGAGTATTTTTACCGATAGTATAACGATTCAGTTTCTAGTTTTCTTTCTAGTTAGTATTCTTGCTTTGATCGCAACAAGGCCACTGGTTAAAAAGTATTTACAGCCTAAGTTTGTCAAGACTAACTATGATCAAGTTCTTGGCAAGGTTGGAGTTGTCACATCTATTATTACTCCTTTAGAATTAGGAGAAGTAAAAGTTGATGGAAAAAAATGGGCTGCTAAAGCCAACAAAATTGCTGATAGTGAAAATATTCAAGTAGGCGAAAAGGTGAAAATTTTAAGAATCGAAGGCGTAAAATTAATTGTAGAAAGGGAGGAATAAAATGCCAATTTTATATATTTTACTTGTTGTCATTGCCATTATTGCTATTTCGGGATTAAAGATTATCCCTCAAGCTAAAGCTTATGTAATCGAAAGATTAGGAGCTTATAACAAAACTTTACATACAGGATTAAATTATGTCATTCCAATTATTGAAAGAGTTTCCAATAAAGTCAGTTTAAAAGAGATTGTCAAAGATTTTGCACCACAGCCAGTGATTACTAAAGATAATGTTACAATGCAGATCGATACCGTTGTCTATTTTCAAATAACTGATCCTAAACTTTATACGTATGGGGTAGAAAATCCAATTAGCGCAATTGAAAATCTAACTGCTACTACTTTAAGAAATATCATTGGTGAGTTAGAGCTTGATGAGACTTTAACTTCTCGCGATATTATTAATTCTAAGATGCGCAGTATTTTGGATGAAGCAACTGATCCATGGGGAATTAAAGTAACTAGAGTTGAGGTAAAAAATATTTTGCCACCTCGTGATATTCAAGATGCTATGGAAAAACAGATGCGTGCTGAGCGTGAAAGACGTGAAAAGATCTTACAGGCAGAAGGTGAGAAAAAGGCAGCTATCCTAACGGCCGAAGGTGAGAAAGAAAGCATGATCTTACGCGCTGAAGCGAAAAAAGAAGCTCAAATTAAAGAAGCAGAAGGTGAAGCTCAAGCAATTATCAAAATTCAAGAAGCCAATGCTCAAGGCTTGAAATTACTTCGCGAGGCCAAAGCTGATGAAGCAGTTTTAAAACTAAAAAGTTATGAAGCTTTTGAAAAAGTAGCCGACGGCAAAGCTACTAAGATTATCGTGCCATCAGACTTACAAAATTTAGCAACCCTAGGAACGACGATTCGAGAAATGTTAGATACGAATGGAAAAAACAACTAATTTTCAAAAAGTGAAAACTTTGATTGGTTGGCCAATTTTATTTCTAGTTGGCCAACTTTTCATTTTGTTCCTATTGATTGCCATTTTACAATTTGTGAAACCGATTTCGTTTACAGAGTTTGAACTTGCCGATCGTTTACGTACGGTATTATTTCCTTCAAC
>USBW01000008.1 GCA_900553045.1 uncultured Mycoplasmatota bacterium
AAAGCTAATTCTACATCATCTTTAGAATATACAATAACATCATAATTAACATCGACTATTTTTTTGTATCCTAAGCAATTAAACAATTTTTCTGCTTCTTCTAGATCATCACAATTAACATTTATTTTTTCCTCAGATATCACATGATTATTTAAATACTTTTTATTTTTATAAGTTATTTTTTTAAAGACCTTTTCACTACTATCACTATTAACTTTTAGATATCTTAGAAGCACACAACTGGATAATATATCTATAAAATTATTCTCTTCCAAAGAAGCATATGACTGTGACAAGTATTTATCTTCTACTCTGCTTACTCTTAATTTACTAAATCCATTCTGCACCAAAATATTTACTATTTTTTCAAACCCATCTTCAACCCTTACTGTTATTTCAATCTGTTTCATTAACTTCCTCCCACTAGCATTAAATCTTTTCTAGCCCAGACTTATATAAAGCAAAAAGCATAAGCATTTCTTTAGTAATACCAAAAGCATCAAAATATATTTCTACATTTCTTCTTAACTCATCTTCTACTGTATCTAAGGGGATATATCTTAATTCAAAATTACCATCTTTTTCATGTTCACTGTAGGAAGTATTATCAAGATTAGGCTTTTCATCTGTTTTTATCTCATAATAGTATATTTCGGTTTTTCTATTTTTACCTTTTTCAGGCCAATCTTTATAATAACCCATGGTACAAGCAAAAGGCTCTATGTCGATGGTTGCTAAATCTATACCTGTTTCTTCTAACATTTCTCGCTTTACTGTTTGTACCAAAGACTCGTCATCTTCAACATGACCTCCAGGAAACTGATAATTATGATGCGAATAAGCTAACAAAATTTCATTATTAGAATTAATTAGTAAAATCTTAACTCTTTTTACAATTTCTGTAATATCAGTTTCGGATAAATTATTTTGATTTATTATAATTTTTTGCATATTTCACACCTTTTTCAATCATAGTTTATTATTAATCTTGCTCGTTAAACTTTTTTAATTTATTTATTCTGCTAAGTAATAAAGTACATATTTTGTTAATTCTTCTATCTGTAATTTTAGTAACATCTTGATATTGGTGCAACAATTCATCAAACTCTTCTACTACACCATCTAATTTAGATAAATCAAACCTCTTAATATTTCTTATTTTAGGAATGATCGTCTCAAAACTATCTACGTTATAAAAGAACCTACCCTTACCATTTATAATTAGCTCTTCATCAGTGTAATCTAGTATATTTAAAGATTGCCCATTATCAAATATCGGAGCTAAATCTACCCACTTTAAAGTATTGACGTCTCTTATTATTCCAAAATTATTCAAATGACGATCTTCATTTAATAGCAAATAATCAAGAATAAACATATTTTCTAATTTTTCCCGAACATTACTAAGACCTTCGGCTTCTAAAATACTAATATATTCTTCATAAGCATTTTCTTTTGCTACTTGATCACTTAATATTTGATAAGCAGGTATCAACTCTTTATTAACATCAATAAAACATTCACACTTAGAAACAACTTTATCATTAACAATCTCTAAAGTGTATGTTACATGATCAAAGCCAAGTCTATCGCATATCATACTAGCTAATACTTCATTAAATGGTTGCATTACTTCATTTTTATAAGCTCCTTTTAATAAGTATCTTTTATTATTTTCAAGTTTCCAAGTTTTCTTTAATCTACCATCAGTAGTATTATTAGGAGATATTAAACTAATCTTTGTACTACTATTAAGTTCAGTACCAAATGTCGCATTAGTAAACTCTGAATCTTCAAAATCATGTTCAAAGAAATTTATATCTTTATGTTCTATATTAGAAGTAGTTGGCTTTACCCAGTATTGATCAGATAATGATAGACCAAAGGCCTTATCTAATAATTCATTTGGTGAAGTAACATTTAGTTTAACAAGTAACAAATCTAAATCATCTCTCCAAGAAGGAATTCCTCTTCCCTTAAACCAATCAGTAAGTATTGGAGTAATGTTTTTACCCTTAGAATAACTATTAAATATAATCAATGGTGCATAATCAATATTTTTAACCTCATATATGTCAGTGAATACTTTTAATATTTCATTATATTCAGCGACCAATACTTCTTTATTTTTGTTCATTAAAGTACATTTCATAGATAATCATCTCCATTTGTATTTATTATACCATACTCTTTTAAATTCTCTTAAAATTAGTTATAAAGCAAAAAAAGAAAGACCCCTTAGTCTTCCTTTTTCTCCAGTTCCTCAAACTTTTTATCCATTTTTTCACCATATTCAATAGACTCATCGTAATGAAAAGAAATCTGAGGCATCTTTCTAATATCTACTCTTTTAGCAAGTTCTAGCTCAATAAAGTTAGCTGCTTTATTTAAAGCTTCGATCGTCTCTTCTTTATACTCTCTTTTTAAACAAGTAAAATATACTTTGGCATAAGATAAATCATTAGTGACATCACAGTCAGTAATTGTAACAAACTTAATATTAGGATCTTTGATCTCTGTCATTAAAATATAACTTATTTCTTTAACAAAGTTAGATCCGATCCTTTTTGTTTTAACGCTCATCTTTTAACCTCTTCAATCTGATATGCCTCGATGATATCATTTTCTTTTAAATCATTATAAGAGTCTAAAGTAAGACCACATTCAATTCCTTTTTTAACTTCAGTCGCTTTATCTTTACCACGTTGGATAGAGGCGATCTTGCCATCAAAGATTACGATGCCATCTCTTATGACACGAGCCTTACTACCAATTTTTATAGTACCATCTTCTACATAGCAACCAGCGATAGTTCCCACTTTGGAAAATTTGAAAATCTGGCGAATAACAGCACTTCCTAAAACTTTTTCTTCATAGATAGGATCAAGCATACCAATAATTGCTTGCTCAATATCTTCTAAAATTTGATAAATAACACTGTAAAGGCGAATGTCGACCTGATACTCTTTAGCAAGTTCTACGATATTGTTACTTGGACGAACATTAAAACCAATAATAATCGCTTTAGAAGCATTAGCTAAAGTAATATCACTTTCCGTAATGGCACCAACACCACTTCTTATTACTTCGACCTTAACTCCTTCTTTATCGATCTTTAAAAGTGAAGCCTTGATAGCTTCTTCACTACCTTTAACATCTGTTTTTAAAACGACTTTTAAACGTTTTGTACCTTCTTGAACTTTACTGAATAAATCATCTAAAGTCATTCCATTGCGGTTAGAATTTGCTTCCTTTTTACGTAATGAACGTTCAGTAGCTACTTTTTTTGCTTCTTTTTCTGTCTCAAAAGCCATAAAACGATCACCTGCTACTGGTAAGTCCGTAAGGCCTGTAACTTCCACAGGACAAGAAAGACTAGCAGTAGTAATATCTTCTCCTAAATCGTTTTTTAAAGTTCTAACTTTACCAAAGACATCACCTACTACAATAGGATCACCTAAACGCAAAGTACCATTTTGAATTAATAGACTAACTACACAACCAGTGTTCTTATTCATACGCGCTTCAATAACTGATCCTGTTGCATAACGATTAGGATTACCTTTTAAATCATTCATATCAGCTAGTAATAAAATATTATCTAAAAGTTCTTTAATACCTTCTTTAGTCTTAGCAGATAGTTTATTAATTAAAGTATCGCCACCCCACTCTTCAGGAGTAAGACCATACTCAACTAACTCTTGCAAAACACGATCAGGGTTAGCATTTGGTAAATCCATCTTATTAATAGCTATAATAATTGGTACACCTGCTGCTTTAGCATGATCGATCGCTTCGACTGTCTGTGGTTTAATTCCATCATCAGCTGCTACTACAATAACGACAATATCCGTAACTGAGGCTCCACGAGCACGCATCTGAGTAAATGCTTCATGACCTGGCGTATCAATAAAAGTAATATAACGACCATCAACTTTTACCTGATAAGCACCAATATGTTGTGTAATCCCTCCAGCTTCTTTTAAAACAACATGGGTATCTCTTATTGCATCAAGTAAAGATGTCTTACCATGGTCAACATGACCCATGATCGTTACCACAGGAGGACGTGGCACTAAATCTTTTTCATCATCAATAATTTCAAACTCCTCAAAATTACTAATGTCTCTTGACTCTTCCTTCTTTAATTCTTTTTTATAATCTAACACTAATAGTTCAACCGTATCATAATCAAGACTTTGATTTAAATTAGTAATGATCCCTAACTCTAAAAGTTTCTTCAAAAGATCAGTTGGTCCAACTTTTAAAGCTTCAGCAAGATCCTTAACAGTCATGCCCTCTTTATAGAAAATAACATTACTATCATCTTCTTTTAAAGTGTTAGCTTGTAACTTTTCTTTATGTTTATATAAAGCTTTTTTCTCTTTTAAATATTTTTGATTATCAGTCTTATTACTAACTTGTTTTTTCTTGATCTTAACTGTTGCAGGTTCTTCTTTAGTATTAACTCCCAGATCAAGTTCTAATTCATCATCATCAACGTAAGAGTTAAGATCTTCTAACTCCTCTTCTTTAGATGAATCTTCTTCATTATCCAGTAAAATAATCGCTTCATCATCTAAATAATCATTTTCATTAGAAACATTAATTCCTAATTTTTTACATAGTTCCAAAACTTCTTCAACACTTTTGGAAACATCTTGAGCGTACTCTTTTACGTTCATATTTTCACCTCTTTCTTAAACTATAAGCTTATCTAACTCATCATACACCTCTATATCAACATCAGTATCTAAATAACGACTAAGTAAATTATTTTTACGAGCCTTCATAAATACTTCTTTATCCTTTTTTAAGTATACTCCCTTACCATTCTTTTTAGAAGTCAAATCGACCTCAACTGTTCCTAAAGGAGTTCTGACAACGCGCACTAATTCATATTTTGGCAACTTTTCCTTAGTTACAACACAAGTACGCATCGGAATTTTCTTTGGCATTTTAATCACTTACCTTTACATTAATACCCATTTCTTGAGCTTGTTCACTTGTTTTAACATCGATCTTATAACGAGTAAGACGTGATGCTAAACGAACATTTTGCCCTTTTCTACCAAGAGCTAAAGAGAAATCTTCTCCGTCGCAAATAGCTAAAGCTTCTTGCTTTTTAGGATCTAAAATATAAACTTGAACATTTTTAGCAGGACTTAAAGCGTTTTTGATATACTCTTCTTTATCTTCTTCATAACGAACAATATCTACTTTTTCACCGTTTAATTCTTTTAAAATATTAGCAATGCGACTTCCTTTCTCGCCAATACAACAACCGACAGGATCAATGTTAGCATAATTAGAACCCACAGCTATTTTGCTTCTTACTCCACAGTCTCTTGCTACGCCATACACAACGACACTACCATCGTTAATTTCAGGTATCTCGAGTTCAAAAAGACGTTTTACAAAATTATAATGACTTCTTGATAATAAAATAATTGTTCCTTTTTTAGTAAAATCGACTTTAGTAACATAAGCTTTAATTGATGATCCCATCTTGATCTTCTCATCACCGATCAACTCATCTTTAGGTAAGATACCATTAGTTCTACCTAAATCAATATAGTAAGTTTTTTCATCTTCCAAAGCAACAATACCAGTTACTAACTCACCTTCTTTACTTTGGAACTCTTCAACAATACTAGCGCGCTCAGCTTCTCTAATCTTTTGAATAACAACTTGTTTAGCAGTAGAAGCAGCAACTCTTCCAAAAGAAGCAGGTGTCACTTCTGTATCAATAGTATCACCAATTTCTTTTAGTTTATCAATTTTTCTAGCATCCTCTAAAGAAATCTCAACTTCAGGATCTGTTACTTCCTCAACTACTGTCAAATAAGAATAAACTTTAGTATCCCCAGTTTCACGATTAATTAAAACTTTAGCATTAGTCTTAGAATTAAAATTCTTCTTATAAGCTGATAATAAGGCCTGCTCTAAAGCTTCAAAGATAATGTCCCTTGAAATATGCTTTTCGCTTTCTAATACAGAAACTGCATTAATAAGTTCTTTTCCATTCATTTTAATTACCTCCTTTTTCTTTTGATGAAACATCTAAAACATAAGATTCTTTAATAAAATCATGCTCATCTAACAAAGGTGAGATGACATTAGTAGCTTTAACTACTGTATCGAGATCAACAATTTTATCATTACTATCTACAACTATTTCTAAACGTTTATCTTTATAAGTGATCGTATCAACAAATAACCCCATTTTTTCTAATTCTGCATCTAAAACTTTTTTAATATTATCCACACAAAAGACCTCCCTTATGAATAAAAGAAAGTGGGACATCCCCACTTCACATAAACATTATAACACAGAAACTATAAAAAACAAAATGAATTTTTCTAACTTTTTAGGATTATTAACTCAAGAGTATCACAAATTAAATTTAAAAGTATAGATTTAAAGCACTTTAATATTTTCTTGAAATATTGGATCTAGTTAACACACTAATAACAGCAACTGCGCTAAAACAATATTCTTCTTTTACACTATCCCATTTACAGAAAATGAATTTAAGTTTATAATTATAATAGTTTAATCGGAGGTAAAAAATGTTAGAAAAATCAGGTAATATAATCAAGAGTGTTATTATTTTTGTTTTGTATATAGTCTTTGAATATTTAGTAATTTTATTATTAAAAAGTCTTGGCTTAGATATAACTAATCTAGATAATACTTGGCAAACAATTGTTAGAATAGTGATTAATTTAATGCTCGTAGCTATTTTCTTTTTTATTTATCGTAAATCTTTAATTGGTGATGCTAAGGATTTTAAAGAAAACTGGAAAAGTTATCTAAAATTAGGTTTAAAATATTGGTTGATCGGTCTTGTAATTATGATTTTATCCAATAGTATTATTGGCAGTTTCTTACCTACTCCAACTAATGAAGTCATGGTTCAAGATAGTATCATAAGTAACCCAGTTTTATCTTTTGTAAGTTCGGTATTAGTAGCACCATTTATCGAAGAACTTATTTTTAGAAAGAGCATTTATGACTGTTTCAAAGATAGTTATCAGTATATTTATATTATTGTCTCTGGTCTTTTGTTCGGCTATGTTCACTTGATCGCTGGCGGTAATGCTGAGTTAATTTATTTGATACCATATGGAGCAATGGGAATAATTTTTGCTTATTTGTATGCTAAGACTAAGAATATCTTTGTTCCAATCTTTTTCCATATGTTACATAATTTTATTTCCGTCATGATTTATTTTCTAACTTTATTATAAGGAGTAGTCTATGAAGAAGAAAAAGGGAAAAAACAAGGAAAGACCAAGTCGTATTGAAAAGTACGAATATTTGAATCGTAAGAAAAAGACGATTGAACTTGAAAAGAAAAAAAATTTAGAGGAAAAGAAAGAACAAAGACGGCAAAATCTAAAAAAAGGAGTGTTAAAATTGTTGGTATTTTTACTGATTGTCTTAAGCCTGCTACTTGTTTATGCTAGATTTATCGAACCGGCAATGACGGTGGTAAACGAATTTAAAATAACTACTAGCAAAATAGATGATAAAATGAACGGTTTAAAAATTGCTCATTTTTCAGATTTGCATTACGGCAGTACGATTGACAAAGAAAATGTTGCCAAAAAGTTAGCCAAAGTAAATAATATTGAAGCTGACATTGTTATTTTTACTGGTGATCTGATCGAAGAAAATTATGTTTTAACTGATGAGGACAAAGAAGCTTTAACAGCATCTTTAAAAAATATCCCTGCTAAATTAGGTAAGTATGCCATTATTGGTAATCATGATAAACTAGAAAGTGGTTACGAGGCTATTTTAATAGAAGCAGGCTTTACAATTATCAAAAACAATTATGAGTTAGTCTATGATAATAATCAAAATCCTATTTTAATTTATGGGCTAGATAGTATCACTATTGGTAATCCAAGTATGGAAGCAATAAAAAAGGACATGGACAAATACGAAAGTAGTTTTAAGATTTTGTTAGTCCATGAACCAGATTGTTTTGATGAATTAGAAGAAGAGTTTAAATCTTATTTTGACTTAGTCCTAGCAGGTCATACCCATAATGGTCAAGTTTGGCTACCATTTTTTCAAGATTTGATCTTACCTCCATATGGTAAGAAATATATAAAAGGCAATTACCAATTAAATGCGACTACTAGTCTTTATATTTCAGGAGGGCTTGGCTGTAGTACTTTTAACTATCGTTTAGGAAATCCACCAAGTATTAATTTTTATCGAATCATAAAAGAGTAAAGATCTTTTAAAATTTAATCTTTACTCTTTTTTATTTTCGATATTCAAACTCATAATCTAAAATTTTGACAATATCACCTTGTTTAGCCCCCATACTATCTAGTTTGTCATCTACTCCTAAACGCATAAGTTTTCTTGCAAAACGTAAAACTGCTTCATCAGTATTAAACTTAGTCATTCTAAATAACTTTTCGATTATCTCGCCTTTTAAAACATAACAATCGCCTTCTTTTTCAATAGTGAAAGGCTCTTCTTTTTGATATTTATAAAGAATATGATCTTCATACACTTCGTCATCGATAAGAGGTGTTGCTTTAATTTCATCAAGTAAATCTGCAAGACGAGTCATCACTTGTTCAAGACCTGTATCATTAAGGGCGCTTACTTCATAAATTTCAACTTTAGGAAGTTTCTTTTTAAAAGCTTTTAAATTATCTTTAAAAGTTGGCTCATCCATTTTATTAGCTATAATAATTTCTTTTTTATCTAATAATTTAGGGTTGAAGTCTCCTAGCTCTTTGCGTATTTTTAAATAGTCTTCATAAGGATCACGGCCTTCGCTAGCCCCCATATCAAGAACATGAGCAATTACTCTTGTTCGTTCAATATGTTTAAGAAATTTATCTCCCAGTCCTACACCTTTAGAAGCTCCTTCAATAAGACCAGGTAAATCAGCCATAACAAATGATCGGCCATCACTTACCCGAACCACTCCTAAATTAGGATTTAAAGTGGTAAAGTGATAAGCAGCAATCTTAGGTTTAGATTTAGACACTTTGGATAAAATTGTACTTTTACCAACACTTGGCATACCAACTAAACCGACATCTGCTAAAACTTTAAGTTCGACTTTTAATTCACGAACTTCACCAGGCTCTCCTTTTTCAGAAAAATTAGGAGCTGTATTAGTTCTAGTTTTAAAAGCAGTATTACCACGGCCACCACGACCACCTTTAGCAACGACAAAACGTTCCTTATCTTCTTTTAAATCGCAAATAGGAATATTAGTAGTAGCATCAGTAACCACTGTTCCAGGGGGGACTTTAATAATAATATCACGAGCATTCTTGCCATGTTTATTACTTCCTTGGCCGTGCTCTCCTCTTTCTCCTTTGATTATTTTATTAAAACGCAAATCCACTAAAGTATGTAAGTTTTTATCAACTTCAAAAATAATATCGGAGCCATTACCACCATTACCACCAAAAGGACCACCCATAGCTACATATTTCTCACGACGAAAAGCAGTACAGCCATCACCACCAGATCCAGCGATGACTTTTAAATAAACTTCATCAACAAACATACTGCCACCTCCAATGAAATGATTATATCAAAAAAGGGATAAGGAAGCAAATATATAAAAAAAGAAATTGGACAAACCAAAATCTTTAAAATTTAACAAACTACTGTCACTTCACTTACTCCTGCACCGTTAAACATACTTCCAACATAAGCATTTTCTGTTGTCCAATCACAACCTACTGTTATTTTTGTTAAACCACTACAATTATAAAACATCATGCCCATATTTGTTACCCCACTTGTGTCAAAATTACTTAAGTTTAACCCTGTTAAACTACTACATCCGTAAAACATAGCTTCCATATTTGTTGCCTTGCTTGTATCGAAATTACTTAGGTTTAATTCTGTTAAACCAGCACAACCAAAAAACATATTACTCATACTTGTTACCTTGCTTGTATCAAAATTACTTATATTTAGCTCTGTTAAACTGTTACAACCAAAAAACATATTGTACATATTTGTTACATCGCTTGTATTAAAATTACTTATATTTAGCTCTGTTAAACCATTACAACTACTAAACATACCACTCATATTTGTTACATTGCTTGTATTAAAATTACTTATATTTAGCTCTGTTAAGCCATAACAATTAATAAACATACGATACATATTTGTTACCCCGCTTGTATCAAAATTACTTAAGTCTAAATTTGTTAAACCACTACAACCAGCAAACATACCACTCATATTTGTTACTTCACTTGTATCAAGATTGCTTAAATCTAATAATTTTAACTCTAGATGGTACGTACCAAATTCAAACAAACTACTACTATCTTGGGGCGCTACTACTCCACCATCTTGGCATATAATTGCTATCTTGTTGCCATCTATATCTTGATATGTTCCAAGCAATACTGAACCAGTCTGTTTTGCTGATAGATCTACTTCTTTACTTTTGGTGTAAACTACGTTATTATATTCCTTAGTCTCTGGTAATTCTTTTGCATCCAATGTATATATAGCTAGAAACTCATTTTCTTCCTCTGTATAGTCTTTCCAATTATTTGCTAAAGTGTCGCTTATAGGTTCCACTAAAGAATTGATGTTAACTCTAAATTTATACTGATATACTTGACTACCAAAGATACTACTATCGACATCTTTACTGATCCAAGCCCTTAAACGATATGTTGTTGTTATTTCACTTCCTGCATTACGATGAATATCTCGTGCTTGATAAATATTTAAATTACTAGTTGATGATTCACTTAAATTACTTAGTAAAATCGGTCCAACGACTTCTTCTTCTGAACCTCCTACTACTTTTGTTAAATAGACTTTGATCTGATGCTTTGCTAATGCTTGTTTATCAGAGTCAGTCTCTATTTCTCCTAAGTTTATTTCATATGGTATTATAAGTCCGCCGCTATCATCTGCATCAGTTGTGGCATGTGTCATAACTTTAAATTCAAAGTAATTAGACTGAGCCATACCTTCAGCATTACCCATTGGTAAGGCATTTTCTAACACTAAAGCATTATCAGGTTCTGTATAACTCATGCTAATCTGTCCTAAACTGATCGTATTCTCATCTGAAAGATTAGTCACAGCAAAAATGGCATAACTTACTCCTATTATTACTAGTAACAGTAATACTACAATATAGACTGTACTATATTTCTTAAAATTTTCTTTGATCTTTTCCACTTAATATTACTCCTTTCACTCTATCTTATAAAAAAATTATAACATATTTTGTCGTAATTATGTATCATCAATGAAAGAAATAATATTACTTTCTCTTAGATTTTTAAATTTTGCCCCCCCAGACATATGTTCGTAAATATTCTTCTCATTAAATTTTACTCTCCTATCATTACTCTTTTATATATTCAATTTAACATTTTTACTTATTTTTGTCCATATATTTTATCATAAATTGCGTTACTTATTTAAAAAGACAAGAATTAAAACTTTCTTGTCTTCGTAAAAGGCTTATTTTCTAAAATTTGTTCATAATTAGTAGCACAAAGAACATGAGAAGAACTTCTTAGGTCCTCTGAATAGTTTGAATAATCATAATCTACTTTAGTAACATAAGGTTTAACTAACCCCATTGGCAAGCTTCCTTCTTGCATAACTAAATCATAGCCAGGATAAAGTTTGTCAGCCGACAATACAATGGTACTAATTATCTGCTTGCGTTCCTGTGCATTAAAACTAGCAAGATTATAAGTCTGTAAGACAGCTGCGCCATGATAGATTATAATGTTGTGCAAATTATCTACCTTAGCCCCATATTCTTCAAAATTAGGCTTTACAACAACAAAACTTTTGCCACTTCCACTACAAATTTCTTGAACGTAACCAACATTGGCACGCATAAAACCAAAATTACTACCAAGTTCTAAAATTTTCAACATTTTTCCTCCATTGGTACTACTTTTTGTTATCACACTAACGCCCCAATATCTTCTTTCTAATACCACGTTAACACACTTTCAAAAAAAATACAATAAAAAAACTCAAACCACTTTTAAAAGCAGTTTGAGAATAAGTCAATTCTGGTGGGCTGTTAGGGACTCGAACCCTAGACCCACTGATTAAGAGTCAGTTGCTCTACCAAC
>USBW01000009.1 GCA_900553045.1 uncultured Mycoplasmatota bacterium
TTCCGAAATCAAGATAGTATTCACTTTCCCTTATTTCAGGACTCTCAACCAAATCTGTACTTCCGTGAAAAACGATCATGAGATTTCCTCCAACAATTTATGTATTGCTCGCTGCTCTTGTTCCAATGCATTCAGCATATCGCTATAGTGCTTCCGCAATTCGAGTTGTTCTCGAAGCTGGTCAACAGTACTTCCTGCCTTACCAATATATTTGTCACAAATCTTGCCGTTTTCGCGATATTTCAAGTAATAGTAGTCCTTCCGACAGATTAAAGATCCTTTTGGCAGTTGGGCAAGCAAATTGCGATACTCGTTAAGCATATGGGCATTTCGATCAGCTTCATTATGGAGAACAGTATTAATCAGCATATTTTACCCCCTCCTCGCAAGTATTATACCACACAAACGCAAACAATTCAAGAGGGATGTGTGATATTAATGGTCAAAATTCTTTAGAATAAGGAGGGGGTGCTGGAAACAGTAGAAGATTCAAGACTACGAAACAGAAGAATTTGATTGTTATCAGTTTGTTTTCTGGACTTTCTGCGTTTGGTGTGGTATCGTGTGTGGTTACAGGAGGCGATGAAAATGAAAAAGATGATCGACGAATTATGGGACGGCGAGATCAGCCCACAGGACAACTTGATTTCGGATAATCAGGAATACCGTGAACTGCAGCATAGGCAATCCCAAAACAAAGCCGAATTGCTTGAAGCCCTTTCGGATGAGCAGAAAGAACTGCTTGAAAAGTTCTGCGCCACAGAAATCGAGCTGAACGGCATCTCCGAACGCGAAGCCTTTACTGCCGGATTCAAAATCGCCATGCGGTTGGCGGCAGAAGCGTTCTATGAAGCGGACAACGAGTAAAAGAGTGACCGCAAAAATCGTTGTCGTAGATGCCTGCACTACATTCTCAAAAAGCGACCATATAGAGATTAAAGACAAATCATTTTGCGAAAGAAAATTATTACTAAAATTATTAGAATAATTAAAATTAATGTCATTGATAAATACATCTTTTATCCTCCCTATTTATTCATGATATGCTCGATGGAAACTTCACGATTGTGTTTGATTGGTTCCCAAACTAATTTTTTCTTAAATAGGCAGACTATATTAATTGGAATCCAACTTAAGATGAATATCGTAAATAAGAAAGCTCCAGGAAGTAAATTTCTTACTTTACGATAATTATATTTTGCTACTATTAAATTGAAAATTACGCCACCAAAATAAGTAAGCAAGAAGAAAATCATTGAGTAAGCATAAATATATGTAAAGAAACTATGAAGTTGAACACCAACTAAACTGAACAAAGCCATAACAACAGCAAGTAATGCTCCGACAATTTGAACAAGTGGTGCCATAAATTGTAAAGCCATATCTAAACTAGCTAAGTTGTGTTTAATAAAAAACGTTTTAAATAGTTTCTTATCGTACTCTTTTAAGCATTGATACATTCCGGCAGTCCATCTTTTACGCTGCTTCCAAGACTGTTTAAAATCAACAACTTGCTCATCATAAGTAACTGCATTTTCAACAAAGTAGATTCTTATTTGATTAATAGCACAAATAGCAGTGAACTCAACATCTTCAGTTAAAGTCTTAACAGGGAAACCAATGCGTGAAATCACAGATTTCTTAATCATGAAACCAGTTCCATTGATGGAAGCAGAGCCAGATAATCCCATACGAGAATGACTGAAAAATAAATTTTGAATCCAGTAAAATAAGGAATAACTTGTAGAAATCCAGTTATCTTCAGCATTTTTACTATCACGGTTTCCTTGAGCAACTTCTGCGCCAGCTACAATGGCATCATTCATATAAGAAAGGAAATCAGGATGAACGATATTATCAGCATCAAAGACGATGTAAGCATCAAGGTCATCCCTTTTTTCAAGATAGTTAAAAGTATATTTTAAAACATCACCTTTGCTCTTGACTGGAACCTTACATGGAATGATGGTCGCACCGTGCTCTTTAGCTACTTTTTCAGTAGCATCAGTACAATTATTTGGTATTACAAAAATCTCAAAAAGTTCTTTAGGATAGTGTTGATTTTTTAAAGAATCAACTAAATTGCCAATAACTTTTTCCTCATTTCGGCAGGCAATTAAAATACCAAACTTGCTTTTAGGATCTGCTAAAGCAAACTTGTTAGCTTTCTTCCTTAAAAGACCAATTATTGCGCTTGCTACAAAGTACACACCATAAACCATAACGATTGAAAATATTAAATAATAAATTATTTTAATCATATTAACTCCCACTTTTCTTTTTTTATTTGTGTATATTGTATCATATTTTGTCTAAAAAGACAAGCTTTGTCTTTTTCTTTATTAGTTTGTCCTCTTTTTACTTTTTAAATACAAAGAGCTTACTTAAAACATAGTTGCCAATAATTACCACGATCTGAGAAATTATTTTAATTATTTTATCATTCCAACCCAAGGCACTGACAAAGATGAACATAATAGCCATATCACAGAGCAAAGTTGAAACACGCGTCATAAAAAAAGTGCACAACTCTTTTAATTTTTTAGGATTTTTACTTTTAAAAACAAAAGAGCGATTAGTAAAATAGGCAAATAAAACTGAACAGACCCAAGAAATAACGTTAGCGATCTGTAATAAGATTGCATTATTAGGATCGAGGATCGTCAAAGTAAGACCATAATAAACTAGTAAGCTCACTAAAGTGGTCAAGATACCAACAATTAAGTAACGAATTATTTCATCATACTTTTTAAAAACTTTTTTCATTTTTTACTACTTCCTTTACGGACTTTTTCTTCCGTTTCTTTGACAATATAAATTGGTCTTTTTTTAGTTTCTAAATAAGTTTTTGCAAGATACTGACCAATTATTCCTAAAAATAATAATTGAATGCCTCCAATAAAGATCACTATACAAGCAAGACTTGGCCAACCACCTACTGGATCACCCCAAATTAAAGTTTTAGCAATAATTACAATAATCATAATAAAAGCAATCAGACAAAGTAAAATTCCTACTACAGTTGAGATAACTAATGGCGTAGTTGAAAAAGCAACGATTGCTTCCATCGCATAAGCAAACAACTTCCAAAAACTCCACTTAGAAGTTCCTGCTTTCCTATCTGGAGCATCATAACTCAACCATTTGGTATCGAACCCAACAAAACTAAATAAACCTTTAGAATAACGATTATATTCTTTCAATTCTAAAACAGCATCAGTCATCTGTCTTGTCATAAGACGAAAATCTCTTGCCCCAGGCACCATCTCGACTGAAGAAATACGACTTATTACTTTATAGTAACAGTTCGTGAAAAATTTTCTTATAAAACCATATCCTTCATGACTGTTAGTCTTTAAAGCAACACAATCATACTCCTCTTCCTTAAGTATTTTATACATTTTTTCTAAAAGCTCTGGCGGATCTTGTAAATCAACGTCCATTAATGTTACATAATCACCAGTAGCTTTTTCAAGACCGGCATAAATAGCAGCCTCTTTTTTAAAATTGCGCGAGAAAGAAATATATTTGACACGTTCATCTTTTTTAGCAAGACCACGCATCAATTTTAAGGTATTATCCTTACTTCCATCATTGACAAAAATAAATTCAAAATCCACATCTTGCATCTTAGCAGCAACTTTAGTTATCTCTTCATAGAATAAAGGAAGCATTTCCTCCTCATTATAGCATGGCACAATTACACTTATTTTATCCACTTATTTCACCTACTTCATTTTTATTATAAGGTTTTTTCCTCTTTTTGTAAATCGCATCCCAACTTAAATAACCTATATAGACTACCAAAGAAGTAACAATTGTTCCAAGTGAAACTTTCTTCAAAATTTTATTAAGCGTTGTTCCTTCATAAGTTAAATAGTAATTGCCATCAGTAAGTTCTACTTGTAAAAAGCCGTAAGGACTTTCCTCAAGTTTGTAAGTGGTGCCACTTTCATCTTTTAAAACATAACCAAAGTAATATATGCGTGGCAGTTCAACGATGGTTGTATCAGTTACTGAAGAAATGCTAAAGTTTAAGTTTGGCACATCATCTAAAGTTATAAAAGCAGTACCATCGCTTGTATGAATCTCATGATCACGGCTATTGAAATAGTCAAGATTCTCTTTAGTCTTTACTGGTAAATACTCCATCTGCCAACCCATGCCATCATTATAGTTTCTATTTTCTAGATTGTAGATTGTATCACTACCAAATCTTGTAAAAGCAATACTGTTAATTAGAATGAAACAAGCAAAGAAAGCTACTAGTTTCACACTTTTATTTTGTAGAGCAGTTGGAGCATAAAGACTGACAATTAAAGCTAAAAAAGTCTCAAGACGCCATGGAAATTGTAAAATTCTAAATGATGATGGCAAAATATCCCAAGGAAAAAGATAAGTAGTCATAAGGTAAGCAAGAAGTCCAAAGGTTATGAAACCTTTAGTATATTTAGGAAATGAAAGTTTTTTACGCCATAAGAAAACTAACAACAGTAAAACACTTACTAAAATCGGAAAAGAATGATTAACTCCATTAGTAGGATAATTTAAAAGGAAGTCCCAAGGGTAATTGCCTAGACCCCAAATCTTGCCAGCCATGGCTCCTTCTTGAAAGGCTACATAATTGCCAAACAGTTTATGAATAAGCATGCTTTCTAAGAAAAAGCCAGTTATTAAAATAGTTAAAATAGTCGCCAAAATAAATGGCAGTAAAAAATCTTTTTTGAAGACTTTTTTATGATAGATCAAAAGAAATATAGCTAGAAAGAAAGTAAAGTAGAGCATCATCGTAAAGTGTGATAGGATTCCACCAACATAACCAATGATAAACTGCGGATAAAAAGCTTTTTTATTACCTTCTAAAAGATTATAGACACCCAACAAGATTAAGGGTAAGAAAGGAAAAAGAAAAGTCTCAGCAATGGCATCACGGACATAGATATCAGATAGATGATAAGGAATTGCCATATAAATAAGGCCGGATAAAAAGGCAAGCTTTCTACTTTTAAGAAGCTTATAAGAGAAGAAATACATCGTAAATCCTGATAAAAGAAGACTTACAGTATAGACTATCTTCATAGTATCCAATGTTCCTACTCCTAAAGTTGTATCTAGGATCTTAGCACTGTAACCAGCTGTCAAATAGCCAAGTGGTGGATAAAAAAGACGGTTGCCATAGCCAAAGTCGTTAGCAATGTGCTTACTGATTTCATTAGGGTATAAATTCTCAATAGTTATAGCATTTTTAGTCTCTTCAATATTGGCTAAATGAATTACAGTATCATGATTTTGATGATATGGACTAGTAATAAAAATAAACATTAAAGCAAGAGCACTTAAAATTAATAAAAAAATTGGTAAAAGATGTTTTTTTAACTTCTTTAACATTTTATCCCTCTTTCATGTTTATATTAACATAGAAAAGACATTTTTCCTACCCCAAGCTTATAAACATTAAAAAAGAATGTCTATTGACACTCTAATTTAATTGACACTTTCAAATTGCGAATTATATAGTTTAGCATAGAACCCATCTTTTTTTAGCAATTCTTCATGAGTACCCTGCTCTACTACATCACCATCGTTAAGAACTAAGATTAAATCAGCATTTTTGATAGTTGAAAGACGGTGAGCAATGATGAAGCTGGTTCTTCCTTGCATTAAATGATCCATTGCTTCTTGAATTAAGACTTCTGTTCTAGTATCAACTGAAGAAGTTGCCTCATCTAAGATAAGGATCTTAGGGTTAGCTAAAATTACTCTAGCGATAGTTAAAAGTTGTTTTTGTCCTAAAGAGATATTACTACTTTCTTCATTGATCTCCATATTGTAGCCATCTGGTAAAGTCGTTATAAAATGATCAACTCTTGCAAGACTGCACGCTTCTTTTACTTCTTCATCAGTAGCATCTAATTTACCATAACGAATGTTATCGATGATTTTACCACTGTAAAGCCAAGCATCTTGTAAAACCATGCCAAAAATTTTATTAATATCTTCTTTTTTAATATTTTCAAGGTCAACACCATCGACTTTAATTTTACCACTGTTCAAATGGTAAAAACGCATTAGAAGTTTAACGATAGTTGTCTTCCCAGCACCAGTTGGCCCGACAATAGCAATTTTTTGACCAGGCTTAACTTGACAATTAAAGTCATGGATAATGATTTTATCTTTGTCATAACCAAAAGAAACATGTTCAAAGGAAACTGCTCCTTTAACCTTATCATAAGTTATTAGACTTTCTTTGGCGTCAATTTCTTCTTCCTCATCTAAAAATTCAAAGACGCGTTCAGCAGCAGCCATTGCTTGTTGTAACATAGTAGAGATTTGAGCAAGTTGTGAGATTGGGTTAGTAAAGTTTTTAGAATAAGAAATAAATGACTGAATATTACCAACAGTTATAACACCATTAATTGCAAAGTAACCACCAACTATTGCGACTACAACATAGTTAATATTGCCTAAAAAGACCATAAGTGGGTGCATTAAACCAGATAAAAATTGGCTCTTCCAAGCAGAATCAGCTAATTTTTTACTGTCTTCTTGAAACATATTAAGCATTTTATCTTCAGCGTTGAAGGCTTTAATTACTTGGTGTCCTCCATAAGCTTCTTCGACATCACCATTTACTTTAGCTAAATAATTTTGTTGTCTTATGAAGTATTTTTGACTGCGTTTAACTATTTTGGAAGTAATAAAAGCAGCAATTGGTAAAACAATGACAACTAAAATCGTAATTGTAACATTGATGGATAACATCATGACTAAAATCCCTAGTAAAGTGACAATTGAAGTAATAAACTGGGTAGCACTTTGGTTCAAGTTTTGACCTAATAAATCTATATCGTTAGTAAGTAAGGATAAAACTTCACCATGGGTTTTTTTATCATAGTAAGAAATTGGTACTTTGTGCATCTTAATAGATACTTGTTTTCTTAATTTGTAAGCATAACGTTGAGAGATGTTAGTCATAATTATTCCTTGAATAAAGGAGAATAAAAGACTTAATAAGTATAAGACTAAAAGAGTAATTAAAATTCCAGCGATCTTACCAAAATCAATTCCACCAGTTCCAGTTATTTTAGCGATTAGACCATTGAATATTTCAGTGGTAGCATTTCCTAAAATTTTAGGACTGATGATTGAGAATACAGTACTTAAAATTGCAAAGACGAAGATGATGATCATCGGTATTTTATAATTACCAAGACTTTTAATAAGCTTTTTTAAGGTCCCTTTAAAGTCTTTGGCTTTCTCTGTTGCTACTGCTCTTCCTCTCATTTTAACTCCTCCTCCTTCAATTGTGATAAGGCTATTTCTTTATAGATAGCACAGCTTTTTAACAACTCTTCATGAGTTCCTTTGCCAACTATTTTTCCTTTGTCTAAGACAATGATCTGATCTGCTTTTAAGATAGTACTAATTCTTTGAGCAACTATTAGAATTGTAGCATCTTTAGTATACTCATTTAAAGCTTGACGAAGTTTTAAGTCGGTCTGGTAATCCAAAGCAGAGAAACTATCATCAAAGATATATATTTCAGGATTTAAAGCAATTGCTCTTGCAATAGAAAGACGTTGGCGTTGTCCTCCTGAAACATTGGTACCGCCTTGAGCGATTGGACTAGCAAAGCCGCCTTCTTTTTCTTCAATGAAATCTAAAGATTGTGAAACACGGGCAACTTCTTTTAATTCTTCATCTGTTAAATTAACATTACCAAATAAAATATTAGATTTAATATCACCTGAGAATAAGATCCCTTTTTGAGGTACGTAACCTATTTTACTTCTTAAATCTTTTAAGCTTAGATCGCGGACATTTACGCCATCTACTAAAATTTCTCCTTCAGTGGCATCATAAAATCTTGGAATTAGATTAATAAGAGTAGATTTTCCACTACCGGTCGAACCAATGAACGCTGTAGTTTTACCTTTTAAGGCTTTAAAACTAATATTTTCAATAACGTCAGCATCAGCATCTGGGTAACGGAAGGAAACGTTTTTAAATTCGACCTCACCTTTTTTAGAAGCAATTGCTTCTTTAGGATTAGCAGTCTCGATAATAGTTGGTTTTTTATTAAGAATTTCAGCAATACGTTTAATTGAGATAAATGATCTTGGAATTATTATTGATAGAATTGAGATCATTAAGAAAGCCATAATTATTTGCATTGTATAAGTAATAAAGGCAATCAAAGTACCAACTTGAATATTTCCTAAATCAACTTGAGAGGCACCTACCCAAATAATTAGTAAGCTTACACCATTCATGATAAAGCTCATAAGTGGCATCATAACTGTCATGACACGGTTAACGAAAAGATAGTTGTTGGTAAGACGCGTATTAGCATCGTCAAATCTTTCTATCTCATGTTTTTCGGTTCCGAAAGCACGTATTACTGGTAAACCAGTTAGTGTCTCACGCGCTACTAAGTTAAGTTTATCAATTCGCTTTTGAATAGTCTGGAACTTTGGTAAAACAATACTAAATAAAATAATGATTACTAATAGGATTAGACCAATAGCAAGACCAATTATCCACCCCATCGAATTGCCACTTACTTTAAGAAAAGCACCAATACCAATAATTGGAGCATAGAAAATCATTCTAGTAGCCATAACAATAAAGTTTTGAACTTGTTGGATATCATTAGTAGTTCTAGTAATTAAAGATGATGTTTCCATCTCTTCCATTTCTTGGCTAGAATATGCCATTACTTTAGCAAAAACTTTTTCACGCAAATCTTTACCAAAATTAGCAGCCAACTTTGAAGAAACAAAAATTGTAACAGCAGTAATAACCATAATTAGGAAAGATATTCCCAACATTTTTAGTCCAGTTATTAAAATGTAGTTATTCTGGATCTTAGAGATGTCTAGGCCGATCGTATTATATTCGTTAATTACTTCATTAACAGCCATCTGCTCTAAAATACTAGCTTCATAAACATCTAGTTTAGAATTGATTTCATTAATTATTTGTTCTTGTTCTTCTAGTGACAAAGTTGGTAAAACACTAAGCATAGTCTCAAGGTTAGCCCGATCACTTTCACTAATATTAGTAATGTTAGCTAAAATTACCATTGGTTTAGTCATAATATTAGCAAGTTCTTCTGTAGTTGCCTCATCTATACTTTTAAGGACATAAATGTTTTCAGTATTAAGAATTGGATACTCTTCTTTTAATTTTTCATCAGTAGTATCAGTTGTTACTAATTCATAATTTGCTAATAATTTATCTTTAGAGTCCTGATTTACTAAAGTTAGGATATTATTGAACTTAGTTTCCGTAACAGCTTCATAAAGAGGTAATTCAATACCGTTTTGTTGGATACCTACATTAACAATTTTAGAAGTATAGTCAGGTAAAGCTAAATCACACATCGCCTGAGCGAATAATAAACCAATAATTAAAATTAGGGCCAACAAATATTTTTTAAATATTTTAAATATCTGTTTCATCTTTTATCTTCCTTTCTTTTATTAATATTTGTCTCTATCTTTTTAAGTGTTTTTAAAAATGCTTCTTTTTCTTTGGGAGTAATATCTTGCCAAACTGCTTGCAAAATATTAGTTTGTTCTTGTTCCAACTTCTTTTTTAAATGTTTAGATTTATCAGTGATTTCAATATTTTTCGATCTAGCGTCTTCACTATCTGGCGTTTTTTTTATAAAGTCTTTCATCTCTAGTCTCTTAAGAATACCATGAACAGTGGGATTACTCAAGTCAAAAGTTTTTTCAATGTCCTTTTGATTGATTTTGTTTTTATAATTGTTGATTAAATAAAATAAAACATCAGCTTGTGAAGAAGTCAAAGAAAGCTCTTTTAATTTTCTATTGCGCTCTTTGTTCATATTGATATGAATACTATGAAAACAGTTATAAGATCCAAACATTTTATCACCCCAAATTAGATAGCACACTATCCATTTTATGCTGATGACCTATTTATGTCAATGAAATTTTTGTGAAAAAAAGAAAGCTTCATGAGCTTTCTATCTTTCCTAAGAGGCGTGGGCAAAACGATCTATAATTTTACTAACTTGATTTTTATTTAATAAAACTCCCTGGCTTATCATTTTATCATCGATGATAAGTCCTGGTGTATTTTTAATTCCGTATTTATTGTTAATTTCTTCAAGTTCAACTACATAGTCTTTAGTTTTAAGGGTGTCTTTGATAATATTTTTTAATTTTTGACCTTTGGTTGTATCTGAACCTAAAATTCTTATTTTGATCTTTCTCATCTCCTTTCATGATTTAAGTATAGTAAAGAAATGTGAAAGATAAATGGTAAGAATGTGAAAGGTTTGAGGATAAGTTAGTTTAAGGAAGCAACTACTTCGACATTACCATAACTACTAACTATAGTACCAGTTACAAATTCAAAATCAGGAGTGTTGTATAAAATGTTGCCCCAGTTAAAACTTTTACCTGTTTGGTTAACTATCTTGGTAAGGGAAGTGTTCTGCCAATCCCCTTTCCTAAAAGCAAAATTTTCAATAACTTCTACACTGGGTGGGATTATAATAGTATTTGCATAAGTTAAGTGTTCAATAGCTTCTGATTTAATTATTTTAACAGTTGAAGGAATCGTAACTATCTTGGAACTTTTACCACCATAAGATACTAAAGTTGTATTATCGATACTACCGTCACTATCTCTTGCAAAAAGATAGGCTGTTTCCTCAGGAAAATTATTATTATTTATAGCGCCATTACCTATAAAGGTTACCGTATCAGGTATTTCTAGTTCTGTTAAGTTGTTATTATTAAAAGCAAAGAAATCTATAATTAATAGACCAACTGGTAAAGTTATTTTTGAGATGTTACAACTACTAAAAGCAGAATTGCCAATCTTTGTAACTCCAGTAGGAACTATAACATTGGTTCTATTAGCACCACCATAACCTATTATGGTAGTAGGGTCTTCTCCTCCACCTGCTTTTCTTGCATAGATGA
>USBW01000010.1 GCA_900553045.1 uncultured Mycoplasmatota bacterium
TATGCTAAATTCATTATATAAGTATCTTTCAGCTTTTTTAAAATAGTAATTATCCTTATCGCCAATTTTTTTCTTATTATCTAATCTTTTTTTATTACGTAAGTATGTTGTTTTAATAATTTTGATCAAATCTTCATGGCTACCACTGCTAAGTAGGTTTTTATATTCAGCTTCGATCAATTTTTCATTACAAGAAATAACATCTATTTCCGGTATCCGAGCAATTAGTCGCATAACTTCAGCTTTGTCGATTGGTTTTCTTAATAATTCCCCGCTAGTAGCAACTGGAATCTCAATTTTTAAAGATTCATCATCTATAGGACGTAAAACTAAATAATCATTATTATTAAATTTGTTTTTTTTAATTTCTTTAATCTGACATGTATCCTTTTTGTAAATTACGTAATCACCTATCTTTATTTCCACTATAAACCCTCCCGTCTTGAAAAAAAGAGCTACAACTGGTCTTACGCCAATTATAGCTACTCGTTGCATCTGTATTATAACATATTTTTGGGCTTTTTGCTAGATTTTTTTACTCTTCTTCAATTAAGCCATAACCTTTATCTTTTCTTTTATAAACAACTGAAACTTTGTTATTATCAATGTTTTTAAATATATAAAAATCATGATCTAATAACTCCATCTGTAATATGGCCTCTTCTTCATCCATCGGTTTTAATTCGACACTCTTTCTTTTTACTATCTTCTCTTCCTCTTCGCCTTCTTCTTCATATTCTAAATTGATGAAGTCCATCTTCATTCTGGCATTCTTCTTATCTTTTAATCTTGTCTTACTCTTCCTTATCTGTCTTTCTAATTTATCTATCGCTGTATCTATTATCGCATAGAAATCTTTTCCTTTTTCTTCTACTCTTAACATTACATTCTTTAAAGGGATTGTTATTTCTACCTTCTGCTCATTCCCTGTCACTTTAAAAAGTACTATCGCTTCTACTTCTTCCTCTTTTTCAATATATTTACTTAATTTATTTATTTTCTCCTCTGCATGCGCTTTCATCGCTTCGGTTATCTCTTGCTTTTCCCCTCTTATTTTGATTTCCATTCTTCCTCTCCTCCTTATATCTTTATTCTACCATTTTATTCTTCCTTTGTAAAAATAATTATTAAAAAAAGAGTTCAGTCTCCCTCACTCTTTTACCTCATCGATACTGTCTCTTTGATCACTTTCACATCTAACGCTTGCAAACCCTTAGATGTTTCTATCATCTCGAAGTTAACATAATCTCCTTCGTTTAATGTCTTATATCCTTCCATATTTATGGCACTATAATGCACAAATACATCTTGATTTGGTTTATACTCGATAAAGCCAAAGCCTTTTTCATTGTTAAACCACTTAACGAATCCGCTCATGTTTTACACCACCCTTCTTACTTTTTACTATTCTTATTTTTTACACGTGCAATTGTATCTTAGCACTTATTTCCTTTTTCTTTTTACTTTTTCCTTATTCGGGTGGTTTTTCGCCTTATTCTGTCATCATCGTCTTGATCATCTTTTTGCTACTTCGCGACAAATAGCTACATCTTTCATTATCTCTAAATATTATTGTTCGACTATTTAAGTCTATTTCCTTTATATTCTCTATGTTCACTATCGCTCTTTTGTGTGTCTTTATAAAATTTTTATCCAACATCTCTTCCAACTTCTTTAGCGATTTATTTATCTTATACTCCGTCTTACCTATACATTTTATCTTACTTATTTTACTATCTGTCTCTTTCTCGATATACAATATGTCCTTATATGGTATCTTATAAATCTGATTCTCATATCTATACGTTATACAATTCGTATATCTATCCCACATCCTTACTATACTTCCTATTACTTTCTCTATCTCTTCTTTTTCTATTACTTGTAAATTGAATGGCGATATCTCATACAGTCCTTCATATCTTTCTTGTTTATCAGCTTTAATAACGATTATAAATGCTGTCATGTCTTCTTCTTTCTCGCGTACTTCCCTTACTATTTCTTCTGCCTTCCCTTTTCCTTCTATTATACATATCCTTAGTCCCGGTCTCTTGATTAAATACTCGCTTCTTTTATCTTCATTACTAACTCTATAAACTTTATATTGATGTTCACTTTTCATTAGTACTTTATCTATTCTTTCTTCTACTTCTTCCCTATCTTTACTCCTTTTGTATATTAACTCTATTTGTATCATCTCTTATTTTTTTTCTTTCTCCTTATCTCATTATTATTTTCTTAAATGCTTCCTTATGCATATTGTTAATTGTTCTTACTGAATATCTCCTCTGATCTTTTCCGTATTTATCAAATTCCATCGTATCTGCTATATAGTTTAAACTCTGTCTTTTGTGATATATCCTTATTATAATTTCTTTTTCATAATCATTTAAACTACTTCTCTCACACAATTCTTCTAATTTCTCTTTGTTCTCTCCTATTAACAATGGTCCTAATCTTCTTGGCATTTCTTATCTTCCTTTACTACTATATAATTCATATATATCGCTAAGCCACTCCCTAGAATTACACTTAAAAATACACTTATATTTATGCTTGGCAACATCTTCGTTATTATAAAAAATAATGTCCATGTCACTGTTGTACACGCTATCGTTGAATGTAAATGAAATGTCTCTCCTAAAAATGTCCTTGTAAAGAAAAAACCTATTAAAAAAAATGCTAGCTCTTTAAATCCGTCATTAAAATATGCTATTGTCACTACTCCTGCTGTCTGTATTAATTGCATTGGTATCGTTATTCCATAAAATATTATGTTCTCGATCATCTTCTCTATCTTTGCTGCTTTCTCTTGGGCATAATATTCTATATTCTCTGTGTTATTAAACCAGATTCCATTTTTGTGCTTCCTCTTCTTGTTTTTCTCCATTCTATTCACCTCGTGCTTTGAATAATAAGTGGGCCCCTTTTCTTATTATTCTACCTTAATCTGTACTATTTTGCATTTGATGTGATCTTCTTTGCGATTCTTTTTGCAAGCTTTCCTTCTTTGTCAAATTGTCCAAACCAGAACCAACTTCCGGCTCCGCCTCCCCACATTTCTCTTTGCTCCTTTTCTCTAAGTAGATTTCTTTTACTATTATCATTATCCCTATAATGACAAAATAGTCCGCTGACAGAATAAATCTAGTCATTCCATCAACTGCGCTATAGTCTATGAATCTAACCTTGTACATATAGTCCAAACCTTGTATCACTAAATCTACTATCAACGCTATAACGCCATATAATGCATATTTCCAATTTCTATTTGAATATAAATAACAGAAAACTACGATGTATCCTGCTATAAAAACTTGTAAAACACCATATCCAAATACTGTATTTACTAATACATTTAGCACTAAATATAATAATGAATACTTAAAGATCTTTTTAAATTCTTTTACTCTAAATACTAAAAATATTATACTGTAAAAATTTAATAAACCTACTATGCAATTCAGTATTACACTTCCTGCTTTTGAATATGTTCCAGTAACTAAGTTATCATATGTGATTTTATAATATGGTAATCCTATACTTTCAAATAACATATTTGTTGATATAATCATCACCATTATTACAAATATCCATATTACTACTTTCGCTACCTTCTCATTTACTCCTAACCATTCAAAGAAATCTTTCATATACATCGCCTCCATTATATTACTTCTGTTTATATTTTTTGCGCAAAAGAAACGCAAATTGCTCTTTTTTTACTGTTTTCTTCCGCTTTTTTCAGCTTTTCCCATTTTTTCCCAGTTTTCCAGCTTTTTTTACTATTCTGCCACAAAAAAACAGATTTTTCAACCTGTTTTTACTTTTTTTTCACTTTTGTGTTCTTTGATAATACTTGTTCTAGCTACTATCCAAATAATTAGGACTAATATAGCCAAGTAAACATACAATCCTAACTTTCTATCATTGGTCATATAAATGATAGAAGCTATTGCAAATAAAATATTCATTCCGTAAATTGCTAAAACTGTATTACGATGTGATAATCCCATCGACAACAGTTGATGATGTAAATGACTCTTATCAGGCAAATAAATAGGCTGGTGTTTTAAAAGTCTTCTTATAATTGCAAATAAAGTATCTAAAATAGGTATTCCAAGAATTAATAAAGGTACAAATAAAGAAACTAAAGTCGCTGTTTTAAAGCCCAATAAAGAAATAGTTGCAATCATAAAGCCTTGAAACAACGAACCAGAATCACCTAAGAAAATCTTGGCCGGATGAAAGTTGTGAAATAAGAAACCCAGACTAGATCCTAGCATAATAAAAGTAAGACTGATATTTAAAGCCCCTAGATAGTTTTTCATAAAAGCTATTATCCCAATTGTTAGATAAAAAATTGCACAAGTTCCTGAGCATAAACCATCAAGCCCATCTATCAAGTTAATAATATTCATACATCCTAAGATAAAAATTATGGTCAAAGGGTAGGATAAAAATCCAAATTCAATGTAAAGGCCAAAAGCTGTAACTTTATTCAATAAAATATTGCCGTAAAAAATGACGACACAAGCTGCAGCAATCTGCCCTAATAATTTAATCTTTGGATCTAATGGCTTAATATCATCGATCATTCCTACTAGAACAATGATAAAACCACCAATTAAAATCGAATTCATCTGAACACTTTGAACACCAAAAATCATATACCCGAATAAAAAACCTAGAAAAATAGCTAAACCACCCAATCGAGGTATTGGTACTTTGTGAACCTTTCTAGCATTAGGGATATCGATGGCCCCAACATGAACTGCGATTTTCTTCACTAAAAAAGTTATTAGCATTGTAAAAATCATACAGCTTACAACAACTAGTATTACATGACTAATGTTAGTAAAACTTAACATACTACCACCTTCATAAAAATTATAGCATAATTTAGGCTTATTAACAAAATTGTTAATAAAATATTAATAAAAAAAGAACCTTAGAATAGGTTCTAATCTATGTAACCTAGTTTTTCTAATAAAACTCCCGTTCCATCGGCTACACAACGCAAGGGATCTTCTGCTAAATAAACTGGTAAACTAAGTTGCTCTTCTAAATATTCTGGCAAGTTTTTTAAAAGAGCTCCCCCACCTGTTAACACAATTCCTTTTTCCATAATATCAGCAGACAACTCTGGTGGAGTTTTTTCCAATACTCCTTTAATACAAGCAACTATTTTTGTAATACTATCTTCTAAAGCTTCTTCTATTTCTTTACTGGTGACTGTTATAGTTTTTGGTAATCCTTTAACTATGTCACGTCCTCGGACATCAATCTTTTCTTTATCATCTGTACACTTTACTGTTCCGATTTCCATTTTAATTCGCTCTGCTGTCTTTTCGCCAATTAGAAGCTTATATTTGTTCTTTATATAATTTATAATGCTCTCATCAAAATTATTTCCTGCTATCTTAATCGAAGCGCTAGTCACTATATCTCCTAAAGATAAAACCGCAATATCAGTGGTACCACCACCAATGTCAATAACCATATTACCAATTGGTTTAGCTATGTCTAATCCAGCTCCTATTGCTGCTACTTTTGGTTCTTCTTCAACGAAAACTCGCTTTGCACCACTCCTTGCAGCAACTTCGGCAATAGCATTTTTTTCAACCTCAGTGATATTGGCAGGACAACAGATCACAATTCTTGGCTTAAAAAAACTTCGTTTAGCTTTTATCTTTTTTAATAAGTGATCTAATAAGACCTCCACTGAATCAAAATCTGCGATAACACCATCGCGCATCGGCTTAATTGCTTTGATTTTCCCAGGAGTTCTTCCTAGCATATCATTAGCTTCCTTACCAAAAGCAATCGGTCTTTTACTCTCTTCATCAATAACTATAACACTCGGTTCATTTAAAACGACCCCTTCACCTTTTACATAAACTAAAATATTAACAGTTCCAAGGTCAATTCCAATATCTTTACTGAACATACTATAACTCGTTTACAGTCTTTCCATAATAACTTTCAGGATTTACAAAAACGTTATTGATAGAAAGTTCAAAATGCAAGTGTTTTCCTAAGTCGCTACCTAAAGCGTTTTCACCACTTTTGCCTATTACTTCACCTTTAGAAACAGTATCATTTTCATTGACATTAACTTCTCCTAAGCTCTGATAAATGCTAACAATATTGTTCTCATGCTCAATTTTAACAGTCGTTCCATTAATATCATCTGTTGTAACCGCAATGACACGACCATCTAAAACTGCTTGAACAGAAAACTCTTCTTCTTTATTATAATCTACACCAGTATTTTGAATATAAGTGTCCTCATAATAGAAGATCGCTTTTTCCTGTTCTTCTTGGGATGCGCTAGGATCATAGAAATATTTAGCGATACTTATTCCTTCTTCACTAAAAGGCTTACCAATTATGGCACTTTCTTCTTCTGCTATTACAGGAATGGCATTATTTAAGATCTCATTTGAAACATAAATATAATCTTCACTGACATTAGAAGCCACTGATAATGACTTAGTTAATAGATAACTCATCATTGAAAATATAATTAGTAACAATGCACAAATTCCTTCAATAACATATCTTTTTGTCTTACTTTTTATCATATAAAATCACCTCATTTAAAGTTTTAACTTAAAATGAGGTTTTTATACATCTTTCTAAAATATTTTTGAAACAGTAATAAAATCGTAAAAAAAGTTCGTCAATAAATAAAGTAAAGCTAAAAATATTAAAATATATAAAAGTAGCCAGCATTTTTTATATCTTTTTTCCATTTCTAGCATTTCTTTAACTTGTTCTTCAGGTAGCTCACTATAAAGATTTGTCTCATTAACTTTGTTATTCATCACTCAACACCTCTTCCAATTTCTTTTTAGCTTCTTGCGTACGTTTATTATTCTTTATTTTAGAATTAATTTTATCTTTACCTTTTTTACCTAAGTTCTTAGATACTTTAACAATATCATAAATAATAATTGCAAGACATGGCAAGACTACTGCAACTATCCAACCTGTTTCACTAACCAAAAATTGTTGGATATAACCGGCTTTAGGAATCCTAAAGACTACCCGGCCAATAACATTGTCAGCAGGAATAATCGTGCTATCTGAAGTATTATTATTATCCCCTTTAGTACGATAATAATACTTACCGTTTAAAGAAGATACTTCAATAACACGGTGTGTTATAGTAATAGGGTCATTAGGAGAAACAAAAGTAATTATATCATTAGCATTATAACTATTATCATCGTTTTTATAAGTTATAACAATATCTCCAGCTTCAATAGTCGGATACATACTCTGTGTAAGAATAGTATAAAAGTTTACTTTAACCTCACTTAAACGCCCACTGCTCTCCATCACCTTGACATAAACTACATAAACTAACATAACAATTACTATCAAAACTAAAATAGTGAAAATAGCATTAGATACTAATTTTAACCCCTTTTTTATTCTTGATTTCATATTTTTATCTTACCCCTTTAATAAGTATCTACAGCAACAAAACATTTAAAAGACTCTTCGACACTAGTCACATTATAATCTTGAGAGACCCACATACGAAAGACATACTTATTTAAAACAGGACTATCAACAGTTTTTCGATATAAAACTTTAGCACCATTTCTTATAGTACTGTCTTCCAAATCAGAAAAATTATTAACTTCTTTATCGTTAATTAAAACAGGATTAGTATTCTCTACTAAATAAACTCTAATATAATTCGGATCTAAAGTACTAGTAGAATCTGGTACTAAAGATAATTCATAATTAAGCTTCGTATTGTTTTTCACATCATCAAAACCTACTGAAATAGTAAATTCAAAGTATTCACGATTGCCAGATAAAGTCTTTCCAACCTCATCAGTAACTGGTAAAGCATCTAAAATTGCAATACTATTACTATTTTCACTGAAAGAAAATAATACTGAACCAGTGGAAATAACATTATCAGCATGTCTATTATAAGTTCCAATAAGAGCAAATGTTATTGTTGATACTAAAAATAATAAAGCTACTAAAAAAATCATTAAAAGAATAATATAAGTCTTACGATCACGACCACTTTTTTCCAAAATTTCATTAGCAACTTCATCTGCTATCTCGATTTCATTAATATCCATACCTTCTTGATATTTACTTTTCTCATCCATATTTATCACCACAGTATCCTATAATAGTATTATAGCACAGTAATTATATTTTTAAAAATACTTTTTTCTATTTTTTAAACTCAAAATATCCAACAGTAAGTTTTTACTCGACAAAAGTCCTTTTATTGACAATTTCCTTATTTTATGCTACAATACAGCATTATAAAAAAGGAGACGTTATCATGAATAATAAAGATAAGAAAAAGTCAAAAGCGTTTAAAATCTTAGTTGCTTTAACAGCTTTATTTACAGGTTTAAAACTAATAGGAATCGTTCAATTCTCTTGGTTATTAATCTTACTACCTCTATGGGGCGGAATAGCAGGAAAATACATTAAATACTTAAAAGCGAATAGTAAAAAAACTATTAACTCAAATAAAGCTGGAAAAGACAAAGCTCATAGTAAACAAACTTTAACAAATAGTAAAAAACTACAAAAAGAAAATGGTAAGATGGCTATTAAAAATATCAAACCAGTAGAAAATGCCGAAATGACAGAGAATTTAAAGGTGAGTCCAGTTACCGAAACAGAAGTAAAAGAAAACACAACTGACAATGATAAGAATGATAAAGCTAATAATACTAATGAAAATTCTAAAACTAACAAAGCCAATTTTAAACTTCAGATTAAAAATATGAATTTTTCTAGATCTAACAATTTAGGAGGCCTTATCAAGACGATAGATGTCGATCTTATCAAAGCAGTCGATAATTTAATCAAAGCTACTAATAATCGTCTTAGTAAAAAGGATTTTCTAGAAATATTGCTACAAATCAAAACAGAAATGCAAGTTCCAAGTAACAAAAATGAAAAATGGCAATTAAATATTAAAAACGTTAAAGCATTAACTAGTCAAAAGGAAAAGCAAGTATTGAATAATAAAGATGTTCAAATTATAGAAGCTGTTAATGATTTAATTGAATTTTCTAATCACGCTCTAACTAAACAAGATGTTATAAACGAATTAAATAATATAAGTGCTAGCAAGCAAAAAACTTACGAAAGAGGTCAAGCTAGAACTAGAAAGTTATAAGTTTAAAATATTAAAAAGATACAAAGAAAATTTTTTCTTATTTTCTAGCATCTTTTACTTTTTTAATTGCCTTTATTATAAAAAAGACAAATAAGTAAATACTCATTTGTCAATAATCTCACAGTATCAAGAACACTGTTTTTTTAAATTCAACTTAATCTTTTTATTATTTTTAAGCTTGTTTAGCAACTACTTTAACTTTGAAACTGAAAGTTTCTGATTTAGTAGTTCCAGATTGAGTATTACCTTCTGTTTGAACACCATCAGTAGGTAAATCATATTCTTCAGAAACCCAAGCTTTAATTGTATACATATCTTTAGCAGTTGCAGTAAATGTACCACCAGTCAAACCATAAGTAGTAATATAGTTATTTGGACCAGCTACACTAGCACGACTTGCAACAGTAACACCAGTAGTTGCAGTACCTAAAATAGGAGTTTCATTTCCTTGTTTATACATTACAAACTTAATCATATCATCAGTTAAAGTTGTACCTTCAGTAATAGCATCAAAACCTAAGTCATATTTAATAGTCATTGTACCATTGATTTCAGCAGCAACAGTAAATGCTAAAACATTTCCTTCTCCAGTTTGAGCTATACCATTAGCATCAGTCATAGGATATTGATTTGTTAGAGAAAGTACTCCACCAGCATCTGCTGCACCACCTTCTGCAGTATCATCATAACTGATAGATACACTACCAGTTTGGATTACGTTTTCTTTAGTACCAGTAGCACTAAAAGTATACATTGCAAAAGAAACTCCTACAACAGCAATAACTAATAATAAAACTCCTAAGATTGATAAGATTAAAGTCTTTTTATTACCAGTATTTTCCATTATTTTTTCTCCTTTCTAAATATTATTGGCCAATTGGATTTACATGAGAATCAACATTTACTTTTAATTTATAAACATGTTCTTTAGTAGAATCCCAATCTTCAGCACTAATATCTACACTATTGTCAACCCACATTCTCAATTGATAAGTAGTAGTAATGTCAGCGCCAGATCCTGTATGACTATCAGTTTGTGTAGCAAGAATATATGAACCAGGTCTTAGAGTTGATTCAGTTAAACCACTAATTAATACTGGTGCAGTAACTTGCTCACCGCCAGCTTTTGATAGATAAACTTTAACTTGATTACTAGCTAAAGCAACTTGATTTTCAGTTAAAGAGTCATTTGCTGGAGTAACATTGATCTCGTAAGGGATCTCAAGAGTACCTGATGCTTTAGTAGAAACTGTAAATTGGAAATATTCATTAGCTTCACTTAAAGCCATACCAGTAGCATCAGCCATTGGTAGAGCATCAGTTATACTAATACCATTTTCAGGTTCTGCATAACTCATTGTAATAGTACCAGTTTGAATAGAGTTTTCATCTGAAGTATTTGTAAATGAAAATGCTGCAAATGAAATTCCAACTACTGCCACTACTAAAATT
>USBW01000011.1 GCA_900553045.1 uncultured Mycoplasmatota bacterium
GCTTTCCCCTGTTTGTTTTCTTTTAAAAGACAATTGTCCCTCCTTGGATTACGATGGTAACATGTGCCTCTCTCATATGTGTCTATTTCCCAGTTTTTTACCAAAGCTTCCTTTATATTTCTTCAGTCTATCAGAAAAATAAATTTTACGTTCTGCACAGATTTCTTATTCATGAATAGGGTCACACAGACTCCCTCCCTTATTTTGTTAAATTTTAGTTTTGACTTCCCCCTTTTTTCATGGTATTTTGTTTTGCGTGCCTCCCAGACAAGATGCACTCTTTCAGATACTGGCAGACAATTACTTGATACAGGAAAGGATGACTCAAATTATGAATCCCCCTACTTCCTCTCTCAAAAAGGGCTCCAAAGAGTCCCTTACTTCTGTAAAGAGTGAGGAGCCTCCCAGTTCTCCGGCCACGACTCATATTTCCATTCAGGTCACCCATCGCTCCAGCAAGTCTGGCCGCAGCCACATTCTACCCCTTCTGCTCCTGATCATTGCGGCTGTCCTTCTTCTTTTCCTTCTGACCGTTTTTCCTGGTTCTGTTTCCGTGTTTTTTTCGCTGAATACATAAAGGGTATCCTCTATTTGAGGACACCCTTCCGAAAATCCAAATTTTTACCCGAAAGACCGATTCGTAAAATAATTCCGGTCTTTCGGGTACATTAAACCACAAACCAAACCGCACTCCGCTGGAATAAGGAGGCGCAACGACTGAGCACGCTCTCTAACTGATAAAACAAATCGGAGCAAGCTTTGTATCGCTTACTCCGATGTGGAGCTGCTACCCAGATTTGAACTGGGGACCTCATCCTTACCAAGGATGCGCTCTACCGACTGAGCTATAGCAGCATACGTTCCCCCAATGGGGGTTATATTAGCAACAGGTAAAACCTGACATTTTTAAATGGCGACTCGGAAGTTGTTGTAAAAGTAAATACTACTTACCAAGATAAAGGGGCAATAGTTCATTCTAAAAATGTTAGTGATGATGCTGTTATAATAATCGATAACCCTGTAAATATTAAAAAATTAGGTGAATATGAAGTGACCTATACTTACGGTAATTTAACAGCTAAAAGAAAGGTCAAAGTAGTTGATGACATTGCTCCAGTAATAACTTTAAATGGTGATAACCCAGCTTACTACTGCTCTTCAAAAGAATATTTAGAAGAAGGTTATAAAGTTACCGACAACTACGATCAAGATTTAAGTGATAAAGTTAAAATAACTAAGGAAAATGGTTATATTAAATATGAAGTGACTGATTCTTCATCTAATTATACCAGCATTACCAGAGAACTTTTGGAAGGAGATAAAACACCGCCAGTAATTACCTTGACAGGCGGCGATAATATTACTATTTATCAAGGTAGTTCTTACAAAGATAACTATAAAGCTATTGATAATTGTGATGGTGATCTAACTTCCCAGGTTGAAGTTACAGGAGAGGTTGATTCTAATAAACTCGGTGCTTATGAGTTAATCTATAAAGTCACTGATAAAAGTGGCAACACGACGCAAGTGACAAGAAGAGTTACAGTCTCTTCAAATGTGCCAACTATTTACTTAACTTTTGATGATGGCCCAAGCAGTAATGCCACCCCATATATTTTAGATATTTTAAAAAAATATGACGTTAAAGCAACTTTCTTTGTTTTAAATCACGATGCCACTACTGATTATTTAATAAAAAGAGAATTTAACGAAGGACATACTGTAGGTTATCATGGCTACTCTCATAGTTATAAAACCGTTTATGCTAGTGATGATGGATTTATGGATAATATTAAAAAAATCGAGGATAAAGTAGTAAACTTGATTGGAACTAGCTCTAAATTAATTCGTTTTCCGGGCGGCAGTTCAAATACTGTCAGCAAAAATTATAATAAAGGAATAATGAGTCGCTTAGTTGAAAGAGTGGAAGAAGAAGGCTATAATTATCAGGATTGGAATGTTGATTCTAATGATACAGGCACACAAGATAGTGAAAAGATCTGCCAAAATGTTATTGATGGGTTACATGGCAAAACTAATGTTGTGTTAATGCACGATGCTAGTGGCAAAATGGGTAGTGCTAAAGCGGTTGAATGTATTATTGAATATGGTTTGTCACATGGCTATCAATTTAAAAATATTACTGCTGAGACACCACTTGTTCATCATCCTGTAAATAATTAAAAAGTTGCAATATTTTAATATTTATAGTAAAATAGTAGCCCAGGTGATGAGTATGGTAGAGTTAGAAGAATTTGAAAAATTAGAAATTGAGATGCTGGCTACAGATTTTTTAAGATTCAAAAGAATGATGTTAGTTTTATTAGAAGCTGCTTTGGCTTCGATAGCAGGACATAGTCTTGCCTATGAAAGATTTTATCAAGAAGGACTAGAAGATTGTCTAGCATGGGCTATGATTGTTGCTTATTCTTGGTATAAAACTCATAAAAGAGTAGTGGATTATCAATTAGATATTGAAGCGAAAAAAGACGAGTTAAGAGAAAAAATAGACAAAAAATTTAAAGAGAAATATGACGAGTATGTAAAAAAGTTAAATAATGGTGATGAAGAATCGCATGATTTAGAAAAAGAACGTGAGGAATTGATTGATCTTAAGAACGCATTGCGAGTAGTTGGAAGAAAAAAACTTTCGAGAAAAAAAGATTAGAATGAGGGAATTTTTAATTTCCAAGTTTTGGTCGCCAAAGCAAGTTAATAAAGTTGTTAAAAAGAGATGAATTTCATATTGCTATGAAGTCATCTTTTTTTATTTTTGCAAAAATTTGAAAAAAAGTCATTGACAAACATATGTTTGTTTGATATGCTGGTTTCACATCAGGGAGGTTTGGTAAACATGATGAAGATCTTTAAAGGGTACGTATTAAGAATATATCCTACCGAGGAACAGAAGTTAATAATTAAAAAGAATATTAATTGTGCTAGATTTGTGTATAATTACACTTTAGCAAAGATAATAAATATCGATAAAGAAAAATATTTAACAAATTATTTTTTTGATTCAGCAAAAGAACTAACTTCATTGTTTCAAAAATATCCAAAATTAAAAGAAGTTGATAGCAGCAGTCTAAAATACTCTTTGCTTAATCTTTTTAATACTTATAGAAAGTTGGCAAAGGAAAAAGTTTATCCCAAGTTTAAAAATCGAGATAAAGGTAATAGATTTAAAGTGGGCAACTTTAAGTCAGTATCCTTAAATAGTGATAGAATTAGAGTGGATTTCAAAAATGGATTTCTTATCTTGCCCCAGCTAAATAAGGTGAGATTTCGAGGCTATCGGCACAAAAATAATTTGATTGGCGATATTAAAAATGTGGTAATTAAGGAATGCGCTGGTAAATACTATGCTAGTATTTTAGCTGAAGAGCCCTTAACTTTGTCCCAATTGCGTCCTGCAAGGATAGTTGGTTTAGATTTAGGAGTTAAAGATATAATAATAACTAGTTATAATGAAAAAATCGAAAACAGTTTAAAAGCGTTAAGCATAAAAACTAGAATAAAGGGACTACAGAAAGGTTTAAATAGATGTGAAATAGGCAGCAAGAATAGATATAAGTTAAAGTTAAAAATTCAAAAAGCTTATTTGAAACTTAAAAATATGCGTAAGTGCTTAATTCATAGTATTACAAATAAAATAGTTAATGAAAGTGATATTATTGTCATTGAAGATTTAGATGTAAAAAGTATGTATAAGACAAGAAGTGTAGCTAGATCTTTAACTGATATTCCCCTTGCTTTAATAAAACAAGTTCTTGAGTATAAATGTAAATGGCAAAATAAGATATTGTTGACAGTAGATCGCTATTATCCTAGCAGCCAGCTCTGTTCTAAATGTGGTTATCGCAATCGAAAGGTTAAAGATTTAAGTATTAGAAGCTGGGAGTGCCCTAGTTGTGGAACTTTACATGACAGAGATTATAATGCTAGTGAAAATATTATGTTTGAGGGACTAAAAATATATATGAAAAGTTTAATTTAAAAGCGAAATTAGTTATAGAAAAAAAGTAGGGTGTCTACCATCCGAAGTTGGTCTATGGAGAATTTTAAAAATTCAATGAAGTAGAAAAAATTGTATTTTTCCACTAATTGCTTTCTTTTTGCTAAAGAATTATATATAATTTAGGTAGAAGGCGTTGATCTTATGAGAAGTATTTATGGTGTTACCTATCAGCAATTAGAGGAATTCCTAATTGCTAACGGTGAGAAAAAATATAGAGCAAGTCAAATTTTTACTTGGCTATATGAAAAGAATGTTCAAAGTTTTGAAGAGATGAGTAACATTGGAGCTAGTTTACAGACATTATTGCAAACTAACTACTATTTTGAAAAATTAGAATTGGTTAAAGAAGAAGATGATGTTGACGTATCTAAATATTTATTTCGGCTTAATGATAAAGAACTGATCGAGACAGTTTTAATGCGCCATGATTATGGTAATAGTCTTTGTATATCTAGTCAAGTCGGTTGCAATATGAATTGTAGCTTCTGTCAAAGTGGCAAACGCAAAAAACAGCGCAACTTGACAACTTCAGAGATGATCTGTCAAATAAGAGCAGTCGCTTCAAAAGCTAACATTCGCATTTCGCATGTCGTTATCATGGGTATTGGCGAGCCATTTGATAATTATGATAATGTCATTAATTTTCTAATACTCGCTAATGATTATCGAGCTTTAAATATTGGCTCACGCCACCTTACAGTCTCAACTTGCGGCATTGTGCCTAAAATATATGAGTTTGCTAATCTTCCTTTACAAGTTAATTTGGCAATTTCTTTACACGCTCCTAATAATGAGTTAAGGAGTCAATTGATGCCAATTAATAAAGTCTATCCAATAGAAGAATTAATGCAAGCCATCAAGTTTTATTTACAAAAGACTAATCGGAGAGTAACTTTTGAATATATTTTACTTGATGGGATAAACGATCGTGAGGAAGATGCTATAGAACTTGCTTCTTTACTTCAGGGGTTAGAGTGTTATGTCAACTTAATCCCTTATAACGAAAGCGATGGTAATTACAAAAGAAGTAAAAGATCGCAAATAATGAAATTTTATGATATAATTAAAAAGAGAAAAGTACAAGTTACCATAAGAAGGGAATTTGGAAGTAAGATTTCGGCAGCATGTGGACAACTTAGGTCCCAAAAGGAGGAATAATGGAATCGTTTTATTTAACTGATAAAGGTAACGTACGCGAGCATAATGAAGATAGTATCATCATTGTTTACAACAACGAAGGTAGTTGTCTAATGGCAGTTGCCGATGGAATGGGAGGACATAAAGCTGGAGAAGTAGCTTCATCAATTGCCATCCGTTACCTAGGTGAGCGTTTTAGTGAGAGTTTCTTTAAGATGAGTAAAGTTGAAGCAGTAGACTGGATAAGGTTTAGCGTTAGCGAAATTAATAGTCTGATCTTTAAATATACTAAAGAACATCCTGAGAGCAAGGGAATGGGCTCAACTTTAGTTCTAGCAATTATTACCAAAGACTATATTCTGTTTGGCAATATTGGTGATTCTTCAGGCTTTGTCATCAAAGATAATAAACTTCATAAAGTGACTTATGACCATACTTTGGTTAATCTTTTAGTGTCAGCGGGAGAAATAACTGAAGAAGAAGCAAAAAATCATCCGCGAAAAAACATTTTGATGAATGCTTTGGGAGTAAATGATCCAATAGATATAGATGTGTTTGATTGTAGCATGGACATCGATGGTATTATGCTATGTTCCGATGGCCTTACAACTATGTTATCTTTTGAAGAAATTGAAAAAGTTTTACTAAGTGATATTGAACTTGAAGAAAAAGTAATTTCTTTGATTAAACAGGCAAATTTAAAAGGCGGTAACGATAATATATCGGTTGCTTATTTAATAAGAGAAAGGTGTGAAAAATAGTGATAGTAAAGGGGCAAAAAGTAAATAATCGTTATGAGATCTTAAAAACGATTGGCGAAGGTGGTATGGCTAATGTTTATTTAGCACACGATACAATTCTAGATCGTGATGTAGCCATCAAAGTTTTACGTGGGGATTTGGCTAATGATGACAAGTTTGTAAGGCGTTTTCAGCGTGAGGCTTTGTCAGCGTCATCGCTATCACATCCTAATATTGTTGAAATTTATGATGTTGGTGAAGATGATGGCGATTACTTCATTGTTATGGAGTATGTTCCAGGTAAAAATTTAAAGCAACTATTAAAGCGTCGTGGTAGTTTAACAGTTGAAGAAGTCGTGGACATTATGCTCCAGATTACCAGTGCGATGAGCGTCGCTCATGATAATTTAATTATTCACCGTGACTTAAAACCGCAAAATATTTTAATTATGGACGATGGTGGAGTTAAAATCACTGATTTCGGAATTGCTATGGCCTTGAATGCTACGCAACTTACCCAGACTAATTCAGCGATGGGTTCAGTTCATTATTTTCCGCCTGAACAAGCCAATGGTAAAGGAGCAACTTTAAAAAGTGATGTTTACTCATTAGGCATCATGATGTATGAACTTTTAACAGGAGAACTTCCTTTCCGTGGCGATAATGCGGTTGAGATTGCCTTAAAGCATCTTAAGGAACCAATTCCTTCCATAAGAGATACCCATCCTTTAATTCCTCAGAGTGTGGAAAACGTTATTATTAAGGCAACTGCAAAAAATCCTAAAAACAGGTATGCCAATGCTAATGAGATGCACGAAGATTTAAAAACAGTTTTAAACCGTGAGCGTTTAAAAGAACCAAAAATAAAATTAAAATACTCTGAAGGAGTTTTAGAAGAAGTAGAGTTCATTGATAAAAATGCTGATATTGATAGTTCAATAGTCAAAGAAATCAAAGATGATGATAAATCACCTAAAAATAAAAAACTAATGATTATCCTAGGCTCTTGTTTTGGAGTTTTATGTCTGGTTTTACTATTTATTTTCTTCGTTTTTCCATCCCTTACTTATGTGCCAGATATAACTGTGCCAGATGTCAGTAAACTGAGCCAAGTTGATGCTGAGCGTAAGCTTGAAGATATGGGATTTGTAGTAGATCTTGAAGTTGAAGAACAATCTTCTGATACAGTTGATGAAGGCTTAGTAATTGGCACTGATCCGGCGATTGGCAGGACAGTTAAAGAAGGGACTACTGTCAAATTGATAGTTTCAACCGGCGAGCAAACCTATGTTGTTGAAAACTTGACAGGTCGAAATTATAAAGAGGAAAAAGGCAAATTAGAAGTTTATGGCTTAGAAGTAATTATTGAGCAGAGAACTGTCTCTGATGATACAGACTATGATTCAGAAGAAATAATTGGTCAGAGTGTCGATCCTGGTACTGAACTAAAAAAAGGAGATAAAATAACACTTTATATCCCAAAAATTGAAGAAAAGTATCCTGACATGGTCGGTGAAGGTTGGACTGTTGCTGAAGCAGAAGAATGGGCTAAAGAAAAAGGAATAGTATTAGAAGTTATTGAACAAGAGACTAACGACTATGAACCTGGTACAATCATTAGTCAGTCACGTGGTACTGATTCAGTAGTGGTGGAAGGTGTAACACTAAGGATATATGTAGCAAAGAAAAGAGAAGATACCCCAGATACTCCAACTGATAGTGATAATGCACAAGACGAAGAAGGCTCTGAAGGCCAGGAAAACGAAGGATAACAATGGCGACAGGACAAATTGTAAAAATAATTAGTAACGACTATTTTGTGAACAAAGATGGTTCTTTAATTGTTTGCAAAGCACGAGGTAAGTTTAAGAACGACAGTGTTTCTTTACAAGTTGGTGATTATGTTGAGTTTGATTTGGAAAAACACTATATTACTTCGGTTTTAGCAAGAAAGAACCATCTTTCGCGCCCTAATGTCGCTAATGTCGATCAAGCGTTTCTACTTACTAGTTTAAAAAGCCCAGACTTTGACACTAACTTACTGGACAAATTGCTATGCGTTTGTCATTTAAATGCTATTGAACCCGTAATTTGTTTAAGTAAAAAAGATTTACTTACTAGTAGCGAATGGAAAAGTTTAAAGAAAATTATTCAATATTATAAAAAGTTAGGATACAAAGTTTTATTTAACAAAAACTTATCTAAATTAAAAAAACTTTTAAAAAATAAAACAACTGTAGTCACTGGTCAGACTGGCAGTGGAAAATCTTCGCTCATGAACAGATTAGATCCTAGCTTAAACTTTGACACCAATGAAATATCTAAAGCTCTAGGACGCGGGAAGCACACCACTCGTTATGTAACCTTGGTAAGCATGTATGGTGGCAAAATTGTTGATACACCTGGTTTTTCTAATATCGATTTATCTTCTTATTCCGTTGATGCTATTAAAGAAAGCTTTAAAGAGTTTAAATACTATCAGTGCCCATATAAAGACTGTCGACATCTTAACGAAGACAACTGTACAGTAAAAAAACAAGTAGCAGCCGGCAAAATTTTAGCTACTAGATATGAAAATTATTGCAAAATCATAAAAGGGAGGGATAGCCGATGAAATTGGTATCAGCTTCATTTTTAGGGACAAAAGACGAGTTAGCAACTATTGACAAATTCAATAAAAGTTCTGTTGACTTCATTCATTTTGATGTGATGGACGGAACTTTAGTAGAAAAAGTTCATCTCTTGCCAGAAGAAATTGCTCCTTATTTAAATGCTTGTCAAAAAAAGATTGATATTCATCTGATGGTTGATGCTCCTTCATCCTATTTAGAAGTTTTAAAGGACTATGCGATTTCTTATGTGACTTTGCACCTTGAAATACCAAATTTTAAAGATCAGTTAAAGCTATTTAAAGAGCGAGGGTTCAATGTCGGCATAAGTATAAAACCAGACACAGCTTTAGAAAACGTTTTTCCTTTTTTGGAGGAAGTTTCTTTAGTTTTGGTTATGAGTGTTAACCCTGGTGCTTCAGGGCAACAATTTTTTAAAGGTACAAAAGAGCGTCTGGCCAAATTAAAACAAGAAATACAAAAAAGAGCTTTACCTGTTAAAATCAGTGTCGATGGCGGCATTTGTCAAACAGTTTTAGAAGATGTTGATGATGCTGATATTTTAGTTAGTTCCTCATACATCTTGCAGGATCTTTCCAACAATGTTGCTATCTTAAAAAATAATATTGAAATAATTTAAAAAATAACAAGTTTTTAAATCTTAAAATGGATCTTATAAAGAAATTATCTTTTTGGTTAGCTTTTCAGCTTTTCATCTTTTCATCTTTTCAGTTTTTCACTTTTCGCTTTTAAGTTTTTTAATTTCTTGACTTTTATTCCATTTTTGTCTGTGACTTGTTTTTTTATTAGAAACTTTTGATTATTATGGAATGTTTCTTCCTTTTTTTTACGGTTTCTGCTATTATAGAGGTGGTGAAAAAATATGCAAGATAAAAAAGTAGTTTTTATGGGGACACCACAGTTTAGTGTTCCTGTTTTAGAAAAATTAATTGAATACACTAATGTTATTGCAGTAGTTACCCAGCCTGACAAAGAAGTTGGCAGAAAAAAGGTTTTGACTAAATCGCCAGTTAAATTACTAGCCGAACAGCATAATATATTAGTATTACAGCCTAGACGCCTGCGCAAAGAATATCAGGCGATCATTGACTTACAACCAGATATCATAATAACTTGCGCCTATGGCCAAATATTACCATTAGAACTCTTAGATAGTCCTCCTTACAAAACAATCAATGTTCATGCTTCATTATTACCAAAACTACGAGGTGGAGCTCCAATTCATCACGCTATCTTAGCAGGTGAGAATGAAACGGGTATTACTATTATGAAAACTGATGTTGGAATGGATAGTGGACCGATTATTGCCAAAAAGAGTCTTTCTATTACTGATAAAGATACTTATGACACTTTAAGTGTTAAATTATCAAAATTAGGTTCAGAGCTGCTTATTGAAGTCTTACCTTCCATTTTTGCTAAGACCTGTCAGTATCTACCTCAAAAAGCAGAAGAAGTGACTTTTGGTTATGTTATTAAAAGAGAAGATGAGCATCTTAACTTCCACACTAAAGCTAAAGATATCTATAATCATATAAGAGGGCTTTCTTCAATTCCTGGTGCTTATGCCATTTTAGATGGCAAAGAGTGGAAAATTTATGCTTCTTCAATTGTTCCTTTGGACAAAGAACAAAAGATAGAACCAGGTACAATTGTTAAAGTTTCCAAAGAGGGTATTGGCGTA
>USBW01000012.1 GCA_900553045.1 uncultured Mycoplasmatota bacterium
TTAGCCACTTCAGATGATCTTATTTATCTTACTGACATTAAAGTAGAAGGAAAAAGAAGAATGGCTGTTAAAGATTATTTAAATGGGGTCAAAAAAGAAGAATTAATTGGCAAGAAATTTTCCTAATATTTCACCCTGCTTGAAGGGTTGCTTAAATAAAGAAACAATGATAAAATATGAGTATAGTATTTCTATAAGGAAGGTGGTAACTTGGAAGAAGGAAAAACAAGAGTTTACAATATCGAAGAACTAGAAAATTATATGATTACAGAAACACTATGGACAGTAAAAAAAGCTTTAGATGAAAAAGGCTACAATGGTATTAACCAGATTGTTGGCTATTTGATAAGTGGTGATTTAGCTTACATATCTAGTTATAAAGATTCAAGAAAAAAATTACAGCGCATCGATCGAGAAAAAATAGTCGAAGCTTTAGTCAAAAATTACTTGAAAGATTTAAAATGAAATACTTAGGATTAGATTTAGGCACTAAAACTTTAGGAGTAGCCATCTCTGACTCGACTTTGTTAATTGCTTCGTTTTATAAAAATTTACGCTATGACAATATAGATGATCTGTTAAAAGAAGTCTTAAATATTATTGAAAAAGAGAGCATTTCTAAAATTATTTTAGGATTTCCCAAAAATATGAATAATAGTTTAGGTTATCGTTGTGAAGAGACCCTAGCTTTTAAAGAAAAGTTAGAAAAACTCTCTTCCAAAGAGGTCATTTTAGAAGATGAGCGCTTAACGACTAAAGTAGCCGAATCTGTTTTAATAGATGCGGATTTATCTAGAAAAAAAAGAAAAAAAGTTATAGATGGAATGAGTGCTGTAGTAATATTGCAAGCTTATTTAGATAGAAAGGATAGATAAAATGGAAGAAAAAGATTTAAATATTGAAGAACTTAAAGATGATATGTTTATAGGATTCAATGAAAAAGGGGAAAAGCAGACCTTTTATAAATTATTAGAATTTGATTCAACCGAGACAGGTAAACATTACATAGCTTACACAGACAATACTTATGATGAAGATGGTAATATCCGCGCTTATGGTTCAGTTGTTACTCAAGAAGGAGAATATACCAAGCTAGAGCCAATTGCCACAGAAAAAGAATGGAAAGTAATTGAAATGGCACTACGTGTCTTACAAGAAGAAGTAAGCAATCCTTCCAATAATAAGAATAATGAAGAAGAGTAAAAAAATAATTTTAATAATAGCAATAGTAATTTTAATAATTATTATTGCTATTGCTGGTTGTTGCTATTATTTGACTACGCCTGTCAGCAATGATAGCGAAAGTGTTGTCTTAACTGTCGAAGAAGGCAGTACTTTTAGTGATGTGGCTAAACTTCTCAAAGAAAATGAGTTAATCCATAGTGAAGCTTTTTTTATGCTTTATGCCAAGTTAAAAAATGTTGATGAACTTTATGCAGCAGACTATACATTTAGACCAAATATGAATCTTGATTTAATTCTTGAAACCTTAAAAGCTGGTGGCAACAGTAATAACGAAGAGATTACAATTACCTTTCAAGAAGGAATTAACATGCGTAGAATTGCTACAATAATTAGTGAAAATACCACTAATGCTTACGAAGATGTCTTTGAGGTTTTAGAAGATGAAGAATACCTAGATACTTTAATAGCTAATTATTGGTTTTTAACTGATGAGATCAAAAATAAAGATATTTATTATCCTTTAGAAGGTTATTTATTCCCAGATACTTACAATTTTTCTTCAAAGAATGCTGGGGTTAAGGAGATCTTTGAGGTTATGTTAGATCAGATGGATGTCGTCTTAACACCTTACAAAGAAGCAATAACTAATTCTTCTTATAGCGTTCATGAATTGCTTACTTTAGCATCTTTAGTAGAGCTTGAAGGCGTCTATGAAGAAGATCGTAAAAATATTGCCTCAGTTTTCTACAATAGACTTTCTTCTGGCATGAGTTTAGGTAGTGATGTTACAACTTACTATGCAATTAAAGTCGATCTTCATGAACGAGATTTATATCAAAGTGAACTAGATGCTTATAACCCATATAATACACGTGGACCACAGATGGAAGGTAAACTTCCTGTAGGACCAGTTGCATCACCATCAAAAATGTCTATTGAAGCTGCTATTTATCCCAACACAACTGATTATTTATACTTTGTCGCTGATAAAAATCGCCAAGTTTACTTCACTAAGACTGATTTAGAACATCAACAGATGATTGACGATTTAATTGATAGAGGTCTATGGTATGAATGGTAGTTTAAATTTAGATAAAGGACTTCTAGAGCTTAAAGATTACGCATCCATTAATAAAATTCCGATCATGCTAGATGATGGTATCGAGTTTCTTACTGATTTTATTAGAATTCACCAAGTAAAAAAGATTCTAGAAATAGGTAGTGCCATTGGCTACTCTGCCATTAAAATGGCTTTAGTTAATCCTGATATTCAAGTAGTAACTATTGAAAAAGATGAAAAAAGATATTTAGAAGCAGTAAAGAACATTAAAAAATTTCAGTTAGAAAACCAGATCACAATTTTATTTAAAGATGCTTTAGAGCTTGACTTAAAAGAAAAATATGATTTAATATTTATCGATGCCGCAAAAAGTCAAAATAAAAGATTATTCGAACATTTTAAAGATAATCTAGACTTTGATGGCTATATTGTGACTGATAATTTGAATTTTCATGGCTATGTCAAGCAGCCTCTAGAAGAAATTCCTAGCAAAAATCTAAGACAATTAGTTAGAAAAATTCAAGATTATATTAATTTTTTAAAAGAAAACACTTTATATCAGACCAGATTTTATGATATAGGTGATGGTATTTCCGTAACTTGGAAAAAGGGTGAGTGATGGTATGAAATTATTAATAAAACCAATTTCAAAAGAGATTGATTCTTATATCAAGAAAGGAAATGATTCCTTTCTTTTTGGCCTTAAAGGCTTTAGTGCTTTCTCAAGTTGTGACTTAACTTTGAAGGAGCTAAAAAACTTACAATTAAAATATCCTAACATTAATCTGTTCGTTTTATTAGACAAAAACATCTTTGAGAAAGACTTAAATAAATTACTAGAAGCTTTAAAAGAGTTAGCTATCTTAAAATTAAGTGGCCTTTTCTTTTATGATTTGGCAGTTTTAAACATGACTTTAGGTAATCAGCTAGATTTGCCTCTTATTTGGAATCAAAATTTTTTAGTAACCAATGCTAATACTTGCAATTACTATCAAACTTTTGGGGAAAAAGGAGCAGTTATCTCTTCAGAGCTTGAAATAAGTGAGATAGAAGAAATTCTAGATCTTTCAAAAATTCCTTGTTATGTCAATATTTTTGGTTATCAACTAATGGCTTTTTCCAAAAGAAAGTTAGTTTCTTCATACTATACTTACTTGAAGGAAGATAAAAAATCTAAATCTAAAGAACATTTGATGTTTGAAAAAGGTAAAGCTTTTCCTGTACTTGAAAAAGAAGCAGGGACTTCCTTTTTAACCGAAAAAGTCCTAGATGGCATTTTGTATTTAAAAAATCTTCAAAAAAGTGCTTATCTAATATTGAATGAATATGGCCTTTCAAAACATACTTTTTCAAAGGTTTTGAACATTTACAATCAAGCTTTGAATGATTTAGATAACTTAAAAGTTTATGATCAAAAATTGGCTAAAATAATTAAAAATCGTTCTGTAGGTTTTTTTGATCATAAGACGATCTATAAGGTGAAGAATTATGAATAAAATTGAATTGTTAGCTCCAGCAGGAGATATGGAAAGATTAAAAATAGCTTATTTATACGGAGCTGATGCTTGCTATATCGGTGGTAAAGATTACAGTTTGCGCGCTAATGCTAGCAACTTTTCCCTAGAAGATATTAAAGAAGCAGCAAGGTTTGCTCATAAACTAAAAAGAAAACTCTATGTAACTGTTAATATCTTATTTCATCAAGAAGATTTAGCTGGCATCTTCGACTACTTAAAAGCTTTGGCCAAGGCCCATGTCGATGCTGTAATCATAGCAGATGTCTATTTAATTCCAATTATTAAAAAACATTTTAAAAACTTAAAAATATTCTTAAGCACTCAAGACTCAACAACTAATAGCGAAGCTATTAAGTTTTTCATCAAACAAGGAGTCGATCGGATAGTCTTAGCAAGGGAACTTAGCAAAGAAGAGATAGCAACCATTTACAACAAGACCAAAGCACATTTAGAAGTCTTTTTACATGGGGCAATGTGCACTAGCTTCAGTGGTCGTTGTGTTTTATCAAATTACTTTACTAATCGTGATGCTAACAGGGGAGGTTGTGCTCAAGTCTGTCGTTTTCTTTTTGATTTAGATGAAAAAAGAGAAATACCATTTTCTATTGCTACAAAAGATCTAAATCTTTCTGCTTGTCTTAAAGACTTAATCGAAATAGGAGTAGGTTCTTTAAAAATTGAAGGGCGCATGCGCAGTATGTATTACTTAGCGACAGTTATTAGTAGTTATCGTAGATTAATTGATGCATATTATAATAATACCTATACTAAAGACTTAGTAAAAAAAGAAACAAAAATTTTGATGCGCGTAGCTAATAGAGCTTCTTCTAATCAATATTTTACGCATCCTGCGACTTATCGTGATCAATATTACTTAAATAGTCGTATTGAAGCTTCTAATCAAGATTTTTTAGCTTTAGTATTAGATTATGACTCAAAAAAACAATTACTTACTGTGGAACAGCGCAACTATTTTCAAAAGGGTGATAAAGTAGTAATTTTTGGCCCTGATGGAATGCCAGATGTCACAACTTCCGTTGAAGTTATCTATAATGAAGAAGGGCAGGAACAAGAATTGGCCAACCATCCTAAACAACTTTTGAAGATTAAGATTAGTACTAAAACTAAAATTCTCCCTAATTCTATGATGCGGGTTTACTTTTAATATTTAGTCTTGACAAAATAGTAAAAAAATAGTATCCTTTTATTCAGTGCGAGAAGTGAGGTGATTATGTTAAATGTCTGAAAAAAAACCAATCTATTTGACAAAAGAAGGTTACGATGAAATCAAAGAAGAATTAGAATACTTAATTAATGTTAAACGTCCAGAGAATATAATTGCAATCAAGGAAGCACGTGCATTAGGAGATTTATCTGAGAATGCCGATTATGATGCTGCGCGTAACGAACAAGCAGAACTTGAATCAAAAATTAAGAAATTACAAGCTATCATCGATAACGTAACAATTATTGAAGAAACATCTAAAGATAAAATAGGGGTAGGTAATACAGTTAAAATTGCTTATGTTGACGATGAAGATGATACAGATGAGTATAAAATAGTTGGAAGTCAAGAAGCTGACCCATTTGAAAGTAAGATTTCTAATGAGTCACCAATTGCTAAAGCCTTGTTAGGCCATAAAGTAGGTGACATAGTGACAGTTTCTAGTCCCAATGGCAGTTACGAAATCAAGGTTATTGAGATAGGTTAACGCTCAATAACCTTTTTTGTATTATTTTTTTATCTTGCTCATATTATTTATCAGGAGGAATTAAAATGATAAATAAGCAAGGATTATGGTTTTTAACACTGTTCAGTTTGATTTTGGTACTTAGTATTTACTATATTACTATGCCCGATCAAATGTTTTTAACAAATAATGGCAATGTCACTGGTACTGATGACGAAAATAATTCTTTAGAAGATGATACCCCTGTTAGTTCGACAATTGATGAAAGTAGTTATTTATCAGTTTTAAAAGTTGAACTTGAATCGACTAGAGATGAACAAAAAGCTGCTTTAGAAGAAATTATTAACAGCAAAGACTCAACTAAAGAAGAAAAAAATAATGCTTATGAAGAACTTAAGACCTTAAACAATAACAAAGGTCTTGAAGAGACGATCACTAAGAAACTAAAAGATGATTTAGAACTAGAATCGTTTGTTAAAATTACTAATGATGAAGTTGAAGTAGTAGTAGAAAAAGATAGTCATGACGTTGCTCTTGCAAGTCAAATTATGAATTTAGTACAACAGGAATTTACTGACAAAGTAAGTGTTTCAGTAAGATTTACAAAATAAAAAAATATGATAATAACCCACACTTTCTAAAGGATTAATTCATACTATACTATGAATGATATAAACCACCCATCTTGAAAGTGAGGGGAAAGCTTGAATAAATCAATTTTGACAAAAAGAGAAAAAGAAGTTTTCGAGTTATTAGTTTCTAATAGAACGACCAAAGAAATTGCTAAAGAGCTTAAAATCAGTGAAAAGACTGTTCGTAATCATATATCCAATGCTATGCAAAAACTGGGTGTAAAAGGAAGAGCAGGAGCAGTAGTTGAGCTATTAAAACTAAATGAAATATCATTATAAACATGTGCTAAAAGCATATGTTTTTTCATATCATTTTATAGGTGATGTTATGCTTAAGAAAAAGGCTTTTAGAAGAATATTAATCACAACAGTAGCACTATTCATCGTTTTATTTGTCTATACTTTTGTTTTAAAAGAAGATAAGACTGTTATTTACGACGAAGCATATTATATAAGCAGTGAAGATAAAAGAAGTATTTACTGTCTTAATAAAGATGATTATGTCAGTAAGACTAGTATCTATGTTGATAAGGAATTATCTTTGGAAGATAAGGTTAGAAGTATTTTAGAGACGATGACTATGGAAAATAATAAAAATTCGCTTTTACCAAGTTATTTTCAACCAATTTTGCCTCCTAATACTAAAGTTCTTGATGTTATTTTAGACAATGATGTTTTAAGGGTTTATTTTTCTTTAGAGTTTTTAGAAGCTACTAGTGAACAGTCCACTAAGATGATTGAAGCAATAACTTATAGTTTATTAGAGTTTGACGATGTTTTAGGAGTAGAGATTTATGTCAATGGCAAATTGTTAGAGTATGCCCCTAATACTAATAAAAAACTACCAGCTGTTTTAACTAAAGATATTGGTATTAATAAAGTATACCAGATTGATAGTAATAAGGATATTTCTAAAGTGGTTTTGTATTACTTGACTAAAGATGAAGAAAGTACTTATTATGTTCCAGTAACAAAATATGTTAATGATGAGCGCGAAAAGTTAGAGATTATTGTTGATAGCTTAGCTAATGAATATTTTCTCGACAGCTCATTAATTTCTTATCTTAATGTCAAAACTGAGCTTGTTTCATATGATATTTTAGAAGATAGTATCATGTTATACTTCAATGAAGATATTTATGATGATGCAAGTACGGAATATATCAAAGATGAAGCTTTAAATGCTTTAGTTTATTCCGTCTTCGCTAATTATGACACTGTAGAAAATCTCAAAATTATGGTTTTAGATAAAGAAGTATTCAGTAGCGATAGAAATATCATGCAAAGTATTTGAGGATTTTTTTAAAAAATCGCTTGCCAAGTATTTCTATTTGTGCTATATTATTAATGCAGTTTGATTAAGACTGCATTATCGGGAAGTGGCTCAACTTGGTAGAGCACTTGGTTTGGGACCAAGGGGTCGCAGGTTCGAATCCTGTCTTCCCGATAATAATTTTCATGGGGCCTTAGCTCAGCTGGGAGAGCGCCTGCTTTGCACGCAGGAGGTCAGCGGTTCGATCCCGCTAGGCTCCATTGATAGCTTTTGCTATCAGATTCGTTCATTGAAAACTGGATATTGAAGTAAAAAGAATCAAAACAAACCGAGAACACCGCGTTGAATGAGTTTTTTAATAAGTTCAATTGCTTATTTATTGATTAACCTTCTATCGCTAGAAGAAGTGATCAAGACCCAACCGTAAGGTTGATAAGGTTAAGTGAATAAGGGCGCACGGTGGATGCCTTGGCACTAGGAGCCGATGAAGGACGGGACTAACACCGATATGCTTTGGGGAGCTGTAAGTAAGCTATGATCCAGAGATTTCCGAATGGGGGAACCCAATATCTTTTATAGGATATTACTTTTCAGTGAATACATAGCTGATTAGAGGTAGACGCAGAGAACTGAAACATCTTAGTACCTGCAGGAAGAGAAAGAAAATTCGATTCCCTGAGTAGCGGCGAGCGAAACGGGAAGAGCCCAAACCAACAAGCTTGCTTGTTGGGGTTGTAGGACTCCAATATGGTAGTCTGTTAGTATAGTTGAAGGATTTGGAAAATTCCGCTAAAGAGGGTGAAAGCCCCGTAGACGAAATGCTAACAACACCTAGGAGGATCCTGAGTACGGCGGAACACGAGAAATTCCGTCGGAATCCGCGGGGACCATCCCGCAAGGCTAAATACTCCCTAGTGACCGATAGTGAACCAGTACCGTGAGGGAAAGGTGAAAAGCACCCCGGGAGGGGAGTGAAAGAGTACCTGAAACCATGTGCCTACAAGTAGTCAGAGCCCGTTAACGGGTGATGGCGTGCCTTTTGTAGAATGAACCGGCGAGTTATGCTAACGTGCGAGGTTAAGGCGGAAAGGCCGGAGCCGCAGCGAAAGCGAGTCTGAACAGGGCGAACGAGTACGTTGGTGTAAACCCGAAACCAGGTGACCTACCCATGTCCAGGTTGAAGGTGCGGTAAAACGCACTGGAGGACCGAACCCGTGTATGTTGAAAAATGCTGGGATGAGGTGTGGGTAGCGGTGAAATTCCAATCGAACTTGGAGATAGCTGGTTCTCTCCGAAATAGCTTTAGGGCTAGCCTCGGAGTTGAGAATCGTGGAGGTAGAGCACTGTTTGGACTAGGGGCCCGTCTTGGGTTACTGAATTCAGATAAACTCCGAATGCCACTGATTTATATCCGGGAGTCAGACTGCGAGTGATAAGATCCGTAGTCGAAAGGGAAACAGCCCAGACCACCGATTAAGGTCCCTAAATATGTGTTAAGTGGAAAAGGATGTGGAATTGCACAGACAACTAGGATGTTGGCTCAGAAGCAGCCACCATTTAAAGAGTGCGTAATAGCTCACTAGTCGAGTGATCCTGCGCCGAAAATGTAACGGGGCTAAACACATTACCGAAATCGTGGATGCAGCTTTGCTGCATGGTAGGAGAGCGTTCTAAGGGCGGTGAAGCCGGACCGTAAGGACCGGTGGAGCGCTTAGAAGTGAGAATGCCGGTATGAGTAGCGAAAGACAGGTGAGAATCCTGTCCACCGAATGACTAAGGTTTCCTGGGGAAGGCTCGTCCTCCCAGGGTTAGTCGGGACCTAAGCTGAGGCCGAGAGGCGTAGGCGATGGACAACGGGTTGATATTCCCGTACCGGTCTGATTTGTTTGAGCAATGGAGGGACGCAGGAGGCTAACGATGCGCACTATCGGATGTGCGTCCAAGCAGCAAGTCTGTCGGCGAGTCAAATGCTTGCCGGCTCAAGGACAAGCTGTGATGGGTATGAACGATTTATCGTTCTAAGTGAGCGACGTCACACTGCCAAGAAAAGCTTCTAGTTAGAATCAGACCGCCCGTACCGCAAACCGACACAGGTAGTCGGGTCGAGAAGACCAAGGTGAGCGAGAGAACTCTCGTTAAGGAACTCGGCAAAATGACCCCGTAACTTCGGGAGAAGGGGTGCTGACTTCGGTCAGCCGCAGTGAATAGGCCCAAGCGACTGTTTATCAAAAACACAGGTCTCTGCAAAATCGTAAGATGAAGTATAGGGGCTGACGCCTGCCCGGTGCTGGAAGGTTAAGAGGATGGGTTAGCTTCGGCGAAGCTCAGAATTGAAGCCCCAGTAAACGGCGGCCGTAACTATAACGGTCCTAAGGTAGCGAA